>NZ_AFUJ01000036.1:0-15697 GCF_000221605.1 Veillonella sp. oral taxon 780 str. F0422
GGGGTTAGCTCCCATCCTAGAGAAGATGGATACTTTATTGGCAACGGCACAGCGTGGTAAATTATTGCGTGATGGTGTGATGGTGTCCATCATTGGTCGTCCTAATGCGGGCAAATCTAGTTTGATGAACGCTTTACTTCGTGAGGACCGTGCCATTGTGACGAACATTCCAGGCACGACCCGTGATAGTATTGAAGAATTTCTGACCATCCAAGGGATTCCCGTGCGCTTAATTGATACCGCTGGGATTCGTGAGACCGAAGATATTGTAGAAAGTATGGGCGTTGAAAAAGCACGTCAATACTTAGATAAAGCAGATGTAGTGGTCCTTGTCATTGATGGGTCTAAACCATTGGAGCCAGAAGAACAAGAGTTGCTACAGCTCATTACGAATCGTCCAAGCATTATCTTCTTGAATAAAGCAGACCAAGCGCAATGTGTTAGCAAAGAAGAGATTGCGGCACTGGGGACTTTCACAGAGATTGTCACCATCAGCGCAGCCCAAGGGGAAGGTATGGATGAGATGGCGAGGGTCATTACATCCTTGGTGCAAGGAGGTTCTGTGCAGGCTAGTCATGAGGCGATGCTCAGCAATGTGCGCCACATCACCTTGATGGAACAGGCGAAAGTTAGCTTGGACCAATCCATTCTTGCCATAGATAGCGGTATGCCTATCGATTTAATCGTCACGGACATCCGCGCTGCTTGGGAGCTACTGGGTGATATTACTGGTGAAAGTTTACGTGAATCCATGGTGGATGAATTATTTAAACGATTCTGTTTAGGAAAATAGGAGAATACATGTATTTAGTAGATACGTATGATGTGATCGTCATTGGCGGTGGTCATGCTGGTTGTGAAGCTGCTTTAGCCACAGCTCGCATGGGGCATCGTACCTTGATGGCTACATTGAATTTAGATAACATTGCTCTTATGCCGTGTAACCCAGCCATTGGGGGACCTGGTAAAAGTCATCTAGTGTGCGAGCTAGATGCATTGGGCGGTGAAATGGGCATTAATGCAGATGCGACAGCCATTCAAATGCGCATGCTCAATACGGGAAAAGGACCTGCGGTACATTCCTTGCGGGCCCAATCCGATAAAGTTGCCTACCAACGCCGTATGAAAGAAGTTTTAGAAAATACAGAGAACCTCAATGTGAAGCAAATCATGGTCAATGAGTTGCTCATTGAAGAGGGTGTTGTGAAAGGTATTGTGTCTGAATTAGGAGAAGTATACCAAGCCAAGGCTATCATCTTATGTACGGGTACGTACTTAAAAGGCAAGATTATTACTGGTGAATTGGCGTACACAGGTGGTCCTAATGGACAGCGAACAGCGGAATTGTTGTCTCAATCGTTATTGAACCATGGCATTAAGTTAATGCGATTCAAAACAGGTACACCAGCTCGTGTCGATAAACGAACCTTGCACACAGAGAATATGGAAATGCAACCTGGTGACTCTCACCATAGAGCCTTCTCCTTTATGTCTGATTGGATCGACCGCAATGAGCAAGTATGTTGGTTGACTTTTACAAATCAAAATACACATGATATCATTCGTGGCAATTTACATCGTGCCCCTATGTACACGGGTGTCATTGAAGGGACGGGCCCAAGATATTGCCCATCCATCGAAGATAAAGTGGTTCGCTTTGAAGATAAACAACGCCATCAATTATTCGTGGAACCAGAAGGCAATCACACCAACGAAATGTACGTCCAAGGTATGAGTACAAGTTTACCAATCGATGTACAATACGCGTTCCTACGCACTATCCCTGGTTTGGAAGATGTAGAAATCATGCGTCCTGCTTACGCCATTGAATACGATTGCTTAGATCCATTGCAATTGACACCTGCTTTACAAGTGAAGCATATCCAAGGTTTGTATTCTGCAGGTCAAGCGAACGGTACATCTGGCTATGAAGAAGCGGCAGCACAAGGCTTGATGGCAGGTATCAATGCAGCCTTATGGTTAGAAGGAAAAGAGCCATTTATCTTATCTCGTTCCGAAGGCTACATCGGTGTGCTTATCGACGATTTGGTAACGAAAGGAACGAAAGAACCGTACCGCATGATGACGAGCCGCAGTGAATATCGCTTGTTACTTCGTCAAGACAATGCAGATATGCGCTTAACAGAAAAAGGCTATGAAATCGGACTTGTTAAGGAAGAACGATATAGGGCTTTCAAAGAGAAACAAGGTAAGATCGAAGAGGCGATTCAATTACTAGCGGATACACCTGTAAATCCTAGCGAAGAAACGCAACAAATCTTAGATCGTATTGGTACACCTCGCATCAAAACGGGCATTAAGGCGTACGATTTGGTGAAACGTAACGAACTATCCTATGGAGTAGTGGCAGAGGCATTCGGATTGCCTCGCTACGAAGCACCGGTAGAAGAAGAAATCGATATTACCATTACCTATGATGGCTATATTAAAAAGCAACTAGAACAAGTGGAAAAAGTGCGTAAGTTAGAGGCGAAAATTATTCCTCAAGATTGGGATTATACAGCGATGAAAGGTATATCTTTAGAAGCCATTCAAAAATTGAACGCTGTACGCCCCCATTCCATTGGTCAAGCGAGCCGTATTTCTGGGGTGTCCCCTGCGGACATTTCTGTGCTCTTAGTGCAAATTGAGCAGTACTACCGTGAAAGAGGTTAATATGATATTTTCAGACTATGTGAAAGCCCACACCAACACTTATGGTTTGGACCTCACAGATACACAAATTGACCAACTGCAACGGTTTTATGAACAAGTAGTGACCACCAATGAGCATATGAATTTGACGGGAATTACTGAGCCAGAAGAATTTGCTTTAAAACATGTGGTTGACTCTCTATCTTGTTATGACCCTAAGTATTTTACAAAAGGTGCAACGGTCATCGATTTAGGGACTGGTGCAGGTTTTCCAGGTGTTCCCCTAGGCATCTATGATCCGTCCTTGCAGATTACTTTATTTGATTCCTTACAAAAGCGACTCCGCTTTTTAGATGGTGTTATTGAGGACTTAGACTTACAAGGATTACAAACTTTACATGGCCGTGCAGAAGATTTGGCACATCAAGAGTACCGGGAATCTTTCGATCTTCTCACTAGCCGTGCGGTGGCTCGTTTATCCATCTTATTGGAATGGGGACTTCCCTATGTAAAAGTAGGGGGCTACATGGTGGCATTAAAAGGCTCTATCGTGCAAGAAGAATTAGAGGAAAGTAAACGTGCTGTATCCATCTTGGGTGGTGAAATTGTAGAGGTCAAAGAAGTGACGTTACCGACATTAGAGGATAAACGAGCTATTGTGTATATCAAAAAGGTAAAACCTACGGCTAAGAAATACCCTCGAAAACCAAAAGAGATTAAAATAAAACCTTTATAGCTATGCACTATAACTCATAATAAAATATAGAAAAATGCTTATAAGTTATATCTATGATATACTTAATGAGTACTCTTTACATGTGCGGTCACGTTGTGTTCGCACATGTTTTATATTTGCAATACAAGATTGAGGTGAGACAATGGCAATCTATAACGGACGATTACCAAAACTCAATGAAGATGAAATAAAACGATACTCCGGATTAAAGCATGCGGAGGGATTTCCAGAGCAGTATGTGAAAGAAGCTGCCCTAGAAGTACAATTAGTGGCAGAACCTCGTGGCGTATACCAATGCTATGATTACGATGCGGAGACACATACAATCCTTAGTAACCCGCCTATGGTGCTGGATGCCACAGGCATCATTCGTCATTTAGGGAATGCTAAAAAAGTATATGTTCTCGCTGTCACCGTAGGAGAAGCCGTAGAAGAACGCAGTTCTGCTTTATTTAAAGAAGGCAAATCTACACTAGGTCTTCTTGTGGATGCAGCGGCTACAACCGCCGTAGAACAAGTGGCAGATCAGGTAAATGAACTTATCGACAGAGAGGCAAAAAAACAAGGCTTTAAAACGACATGGCGCTTTAGCCCAGGCTATGGCAACTGGCCTGTCACAGTACAGCAAGAATTTGCTAAGATTATTAAGACAGAAGAAATTGGATTGACGGTGACAGACACAAGCATGCTATTTCCACGTAAATCAGTAACGGCTATTGTGGGCTGTCAAACAGTAGATGAAGAAGGACCAAAAACACAACGAGGTTGCACATCTTGTAGCCAAGTAGAGTGCGCATCTCGTAAGTTGCCAGAGAAGGGGACAACTTCGTGCATTTAAACAAACGTATCGTTTGTGATAGATAGTACTGAAAAGGTATCCTATGTGGGATATCCTTATGATAGTTATACTTTTTTTAAATAATAAATTGATGTATAGATAAGTAGCGTGATGTACTGATACTGGGGAAGAGTATAGTCATCGTTATACGAAGTATATTGCCTTGGGCGAGCAATGTGCCTGATACATAAGTGAGGGACATATGGTATATATTATAGATGGCGGCATGGGTACCATGCTGCAAGCGGCAGGTCTTGGTGACGGGGCTTGTCCAGAATTATTTAACGTAGAACATCCGGACGTAGTGGAGCATATCCATGCAGAATATTTACGTCACGGTAGTGATATTATTACGACTAATACCTTTGGTGGAACAGCGTTAAAACTGGATGAATACCAATTGGGTCATCGTATGGATGAAATCAATCGTGCTGCCGTAAAAGTAGCACAAGCGGCTCGTGATAAGATTAATCCGAATGCAAAAATCGCAGGTGATATGGGTCCTAGTGGTCGATTTATGGCGCCATTAGGAGTGGCTCAATTTGATGAGATTTATGAGACTTTCAGAGATCAAGCAAGAGCCCTTATCGATGCAGGGGTAGATTACCTGATTATTGAAACGATCATCGATATCCAAGAAATGCGTGCTGCCTTATTGGGCGCGAAAGATGCTCGTGACGAGTTAGGAAAAACAAAAGAGGATGTGAAAATTATCTGTCAGTTCTCTTTCAGCGAAGATGGACGTACCATCACAGGCACACCACCAGAAGCAGCAGCTATCTTGATGGATGCTATGGAAGCAGATATCGTAGGTATTAACTGTTCCTTAGGACCTGAACAATTATTGCCGTTGGTAGAACGCATGGCAGCAGTAACGAACTTGCCAATTAGTATTCAGCCGAATGCAGGTATGCCACAACTCGTAGGGAAAGAAACTATCTTCCCATTAGGGCCAGAAGAGATGGGCAAATATGCACCTCGTTTCCTCGACGCAGGGGCAACGTATTTAGGTGCTTGTTGTGGTAGTACTCCAAAACACATTGAATCTATTGCCAAAGCGGCACGAGCACATACACCGGCAGAACGACCACATGTAGAACCGTTTACGGCTTTCACAAGTCGTACTAGCGTAGTGAAAGTAGGTTTGCAAGAAAAACCAATCATCATTGGGGAACGCATTAATCCAACAGGCCGTAAAGTGTTAGCAGAAGAAATTCGCAAGGGTAGCTTCTTGATGGTGAAAAAAGATGCCTTAGCCCAAGTAGAAGCTGGGGCAGACGTGTTGGATGTTAACATGGGTGTCACAGGCGTTGATCCAGGGGAAACGATGAAACGAGCTATCGAAGAATTAACGATGCTTGTAGAGGTTCCTTTATCCATCGACACATTGGATCCAGTGGCGATGGAAGCTGGTTTAAAAGCTTACCCAGGTCGTCCATTGTTGAACTCTGTGAACGCAGAGCCAGAGCAATTGGAAGCGGTATTACCATTAGCAAAACGTTATGGTGCAGCGTTATTATGCTTGCCATTAGGTAAAAAAGAATTACCAGAAACGGCAGAAGAGCGTGTGTCTTTAGCAAAAGAAATTGTCTTAGAAGCATACAACTATGGATTGCGACCAAATGACCTATTATTAGATCCATTAGTGTTAACCTTAGCAAGTAGCCAACATGCAGCAAGAGAAACATTAAAAACATTAAAACTATACGCCGAAACATTTGGGTTCCCAACGGTGATGGGCTTGTCCAACATATCCTTTGGATTACCACAACGGGCGTACTTGAATGCACAATTCTTGACGATGGCATTGAGCAGTGGCTTGACTTGTCCTATTATGAACCCAATGAATGAAATCGTACGAAAAGCTTTCATTACAGGCCGTACCTTCATGGGATTTGACCCAGCAGCGGCGGACTTTATCGCTGAATACGGTGATGACGATGAAAATGCAGTGGTGACGAAAAAGGTGAAAGCTACAGCAGAAGCCTTCCACAGTGATGACCCGATTGAATGTATTAAGCATGCCGTAGAACAAGGGGAAAAAGAGGCGGTTGTGCCATTGGTAAAAGAAGCCTTAGCACAAGGCTTAGATCCACTAGAGGTGACTCGTAGAGGTTTATCCGATGCTATGGCAGTAGTTGGTGAAAAGTTCGGCTCTGGTAAAGCGTTCTTGCCACAAGTTATGCTAGCAGCAGAAACGATGCAAGCGGCTTTCACAACGATCAAAGAAGTGCTGCCAGAAGGAACAGCAGAGAAGAAAGCGACGATTATCTTAGCTACGGTAAAGGGTGACATTCACGACTTAGGTAAAAACATCGTGTCTGCTTTATTAGAAAACAATGGGTACCAGATCGTGGACTTAGGAAAAGATGTATCTCCAGAAGAAATTGTAGCAGCGGCAAAAGAGCATAATGCCCCGATTATTGGGATTGCCTCTTTGATGACTACAACGATGCCGATGATCAATGAAACCATCGCAGCCATTCGTGAATCAGGTGTGGATGCGAAGGTACTGGTAGGTGGAGCTGTATTGTCACAAGCCTACGCAGATGAAGCCGGGGCTGACTCCTATGCCAAAGATGGTATCTCCGCGGTGAATATAGTGAAAGGCTTATTAGGTGATGAATAGTTAGCATACTATAACACTTAGTAGGCAGAATTCCCAGAAGAGTTACTCCATGAGATGAGGTATCTAGAAGGATTAGATGGCTTAAAATCCTTTATAAAAAAATATATAAAAAGGAACATGGCAAAATCATGCCATGTTTCTTTTTATTTGTATGTAGATATGCGTTGAATGCGGACTCCATCACACGTGTATTGTGATTAACCTGTAGGATGTTTCATGTGAAACATTACTGAGAAATACCGCTGAGTATTTTAATTCTTATGATAGAATTTCCATTTGTAATAAACTCGATTCCTTTTCTATAATCGTAAGTTGGCATATATACGCCATAAAAAAGAACGTGAACGCCTTCTTTATTATATACCATACTAGGTTGACCATATTTTGTATAAATGTCTGCTATACTATCTCCGACAGCGATACCTCTAGCAGTGACAGCATCTCGGTTATCTATAGTTGTCATTGTTGTTTCCGGAAAGTGTTTGTTACTTACGTGGAAGGTGATGCCTCCGTAAATTACTCTATTTGGTTTAAGAGCAGTAGGGTCCCCCAAACTTTTATAAATAGCATCGGTAGTAGATCCTGCAGGGATGCCTGCTACTATTAAGTCTGTTGCTGGTAGTTCATTTCCTTTTACATGCATCGCTTGCAATTGTGAAGTGGAAAAGAGAGAGAATAAAAAGGCGATAACAAGTATCCAAGGACGTAGTTGTTTCATCATGAGCCTATCCTTTCATAGTTACTATAAATCATATGAAAATCGTACTGTATATAAAACTATTTGTCAATGTTTAAAAGTGTCTATATAGTGAGTTCATAGAGAAAATGTTTCACGTGAAACAATTAATTAGATAGAGGTCATAATATTTCACGTGAAACATAAAAATATATAAAAAGATGGAGAAATACTCATAGCTTTCATATAAAATACAAAAATATATGTTATAATGTGATAAGACTATAAGAAAGAGGTGAAATAATGGCTAGAATTATTGCCGTAGCTAACCAAAAAGGTGGCGTTGGTAAAACGACAACTGCTGTAAATTTAAGCGCATCTTTAGCCGTAGAGGGAAAACGAGTACTCTTATTAGATTTAGATCCTCAGGGAAATGCTACAAGTGGATTAGGAATAGATAAAGAAGACATTGAACAAGGCGTATATGAAATGCTTGTAGATGATGTATCTATTACAGATATCATAGAATCTACAGTAATAGATACTCTGCAAATTGCGCCAACAACGATAGATCTAGCTGGGGCTGAGGTGGATTTGGTAGCTATGGAAGATAAAGGCTATACTTTGAAACAGTGCATAGCACCTATCGTAGAGGACTATGATTATATCCTTATAGACTGCCCACCATCTTTAGGTATGCTAACCATTAATGCCTTAACCGCTTCTAATAGCGTGTTAATTCCTATACAAACAGAGTTTTATGCTCTGGAAGGGGTTAGCCAATTAATTAAAACAATCGAACTTGTACAAGACGAATTAAATGAAGATTTAGAACTAGAAGGTGTGGTTCTTACTATGTACAATGGACGCACCAAACTAGCCGTACAAGTGGCAGAAGAAGTAACAAATTACTTTGGAGAGTCTGTATATACAACAACAATACCACGAAATGTGAAATTGGGAGAGGCTCCTAGCCATGGTTTACCAGTTGTTATCTATGATAAACGATCCAAAGGAGCTGAAGTATATTGTGCTTTAGCGCGGGAGGTAATAGAACGTGGTGCTTAAAAAACAAAAGGTGGACTTGGTAAAGGCCTAGGGTCTTTTGGATTGTCTGGTTCTTTTAAAGATGGACATAAAAGTGGCTATGAAATTGATATTACTAAAATACGACCTAACCCGAATCAGCCTCGTAAACGCTTTACAGAAGAGGATATGGAAACCCTAGTGGCATCGATTCAGGCCCATGGATTAATTGCGCCTATTGCGGTTCGCAAGGTAGATGATTATTATGAAATTGTAGCTGGTGAAAGACGGTGGCGTGCCTGTCAGAAGGCGGGGCTTACTAAAATTCCTGTGGTGGTGCGAGACTACACCACAGAAGAAGTGAGTGAAATTGCTCTAGTAGAAAATTTACAGAGACAGAACCTAAACCCTATCGAGGAAGCTTTTGGGTATCAATATTTAATGGATACTTTCAAAAAAACACAAGAAGAAATTGCTACTATTGTAGGTCGCAGTCGTTCCTATGTGGCCAATATTGTGCGATTATTACAATTACCAGAGTTTTTACAAGAGGAATTGGAAGTAGGGGCGCTAACAGTGGGTCAGGCTAGACCTTTATTGGCATTAGCTGAAGAACATTTGCAACTACAAGCGCTGGAACGCATTAAGGAAAAAGGCTTAAATGCTCGTCAAATAGAACAACTTGTGAAAGAACTACAATCTGGGAAGAAACGTTTGACATCTACACAACCAAAAGCAACGGCGGAGTTACGAAAGTTAATGCAGAGACTCAAACATAGTTTAGGTGCTCCTGTAGATATTCGCTTAAAGAATACTAAAAAAGTGCAAGGTACTATTGAAGTTTCTTTTAAAAGTGAAGAAGAACTAATGCGTTTAATTAGCTATATTGAAGGTGAATAGAAAGGAAGTCTATGGTATTAGAAACAACTAAAGGGAATCGCTTGCACATAGGCTTTTTTGGGCGTTGCAATGCAGGTAAATCTACTCTGATTAACACGCTGACAGAGCAACAGATTTCCTTGGTATCTCCCATTGCGGGGACTACGACAGATCCAGTGTCTAAAGGGATGGAATTGTTGCCCTTGGGCCCAGTGATGATTGTAGATACAGCGGGTATTGATGATACATCGGAACTAGGTTTGTTACGGGTAGACAAAACGAAACAAGTATTATCAACGATGGATCTAGCAGTGTATATGATGCGTACTGATGTTGAGCCGATTCCGGAAGATATAGAGTGGTTACAACAATTAGAAAGTAGACATATTCCTACCTTAGTAGTGATTAACGAAGTAAAAGGATGCAAGGGATCTGATTTTATTAAATCCCATGGGGAATTACAACCTTATACATCACAGGTCATAGTAGCAGACGTGAGTGATAGTACAAGCCGAATGGCATTATTAGAGGCATTAAGTAAATTAAAACCAGTTGATGAAGAGGTACAATCTTTGTTAGGTGGTTACATTGAAGAAAAGGATGTATTTGTCTTAGTATGCCCTATTGATGAATCAGCTCCTAAAGGTCGTATTATTTTGCCACAAGTGCAAATGATTCGTGAAATTTTGGATCATCATGGTATGGCTATGGTGTGCCAAGTAGAGGAGCTGGCCACTACATTGCAGCAATTGCAGAAATCACCTAAATTGGTTATTACTGATTCCCAAGCCTTTGAGGCGGTGAGTCAAATTGTGCCAAAGGATATAGCTTTAACAAGCTTTTCTATTTTGATGGCACGATTTAAAGGAAAATTAAAAGATTTAGTGGCAGGTGTACATGCTATAGAGCAATTGCGAGCGGGTTCACATGTATTAATCAGTGAAGGCTGTACACACCGCCAACAATGTGAAGATATTGGAACAGTAAAAATTCCAAGATGGCTAACAGCAAAAGGCTACACAGACTTACAGTTAGAGTGGACCAGTGGTGGACATTTTCCTCATGATGTATCTAAGTATGATGTTATCATTCATTGTGGGGGTTGTATGTTGACACGTCGAGAGGTGTTACGACGTATTGATGTAGCCACTGTTCAAGGGGTGCCAATTGTTAACTATGGTGTTTTGATAGCCTCCTTACATGGCATCTTACAACGTGCTATACAGCCATTTGAACATGAATTAGAATAGAAAGGATTATTGTGTTAGAACAACTATTACCTTGGTTACCATGGATACTAGGAAGTATTGTTTTATTGTTAGTATTACATGCGTTCAGTTTACATATACGAGTAAGTCGCCTTACCAAACGGTATCGATATTTTATGGATGGAGAAAATGGACAAAGTATTGAGCGACGTCTTGCTATTGAAGTGAAAGAATTACGAGATATGGCAAGTACTTGGGAAACCATTTTATCAGAACAAAAAGTGATTCAATCTACACAAGCACAAACATTTCAGCATATTGGATTTGTGAAATATAATGCTTTTGAAAATATTGGCAATGAATTGTCCTTTTCCTTAACGTTATTAGATGGAAATTTCAATGGTATTGTCATCTCTAGTGTATATGGACGAAATGAATCACGTATTTTTACAAAACCAATTGTAAATGGTAAAAGTTTAGCCAGTCTTTCACAAGAAGAGTTAGCTAGCTTGCAATCTGCTATGGGACAACGAAGCAATGGAGATGTGTTAGCAAGTTCTTCTGTGTCAGCATAGAAAGGATGTTATATGCAAATACCTAAATGGTTGCAGTCACATCTGAAACAAGATGGTAATGACTGGAATTTGCAGTTTACAAAACAACAAATAAAGACGATAGCTATTATATTAATTGCCATTTTAGTTATCTTTTTGGGGTTTGGTATCTGGGGGATAGCGCGACAAGTAGAAGTGTTGCAATTGCGCCAAGAAAATCAATTACAAAAAGAGCAATTACGATTATTAGACCAAAAAGTAGAAGTCTTGGATAAAAAAATGAAAACTCTTGATGAGCTAGATCAAAATATTAGAAATATGATCAAAGGCACAGAGTCTGGTACACTGCAGAAAGCAGATGGAAACACCCAAAATAAAGAAGAGAAAGAGGACCCTTCTCCCAAAAGCTCAAATAAGACTTTCACAACAACTCAACTATCTGCACGTATATCTAGCTTAGATCGTCAAGCACAACGTCGTATGGTATCTATGTATACCTTATATAATGTGCTAAGAGAAGGGGTAGGCAAAGATATTAGAGAATTACAATCTTTGCTAGCCATGGAAGGAGATGCTAGTGATGCTAATAGCCACATGCCATCAATCTGGCCGGCTAAAGGCGTCATCAGTTCTACCTTTGGGGCGCGACAAGATCCTGTTTATGGTGGTGGTGCCTTCCACGAGGGGTTAGATATTGCTAATGATACAGGAACAACAATAGTAGCTACGGCGGCAGGTACTGTAACTTATGCAGCCTATGCTGGAGGGTATGGCAATTTAATAGAAATTGATCATGGTAATGGATTTATTACAAAATATGGGCATAACTCAGCACTCTTAGTACAAGCGGGAATGACTGTGAAAAAAGGACAATCCATTGCACTTATGGGTAGCACTGGTAAAAGTACGGGTAGTCATGTTCACTACGAAGTGAGGGTGAATGGTGTGGCTACGGATCCATTATTATTTTTGCCCATTCAATAGGAGGCAATTATGAAATCCTATGTACAAGTTTATACAGGTGATGGCAAAGGGAAAACAACAGCAGCCATCGGTCTAGCAGTGCGTGCTGCAGGAGTAGGAAAGAAAGTGCTACTACTTCAATTTATGAAATCTAAGGTGTACTCAGAACATGCTGTATTAGATCAATTAGACCCTATCACAGTAGAAACAGTAGGAAAACCATTTTTTATTATTCCCGAAGGTATGAAAAGCGATGAAGAGTTGCGTCGATGGGGAGATGATGTAGTCGTTTTTCCTAAGGGGCAGCCGCCACAAGAATACAAGGATTTGATTCACATAGGTCAAGAAAGAGCTCTACAGGCTGTGGCAACAGGCGATTTCGATATTGTTATCTTAGATGAATACAATATGGCTTTGTTTTTTGGATTAATTGAAGAAGCAGAAGGGCGTGATCTCCTAGCAGCTCGAAATCCAAATGTAGAAGTGGTATTTACAGGCCGTGGTGCCCCACAATGGCTTCTTGACGAAGCGGATTTAGTCACTGTCATGGAGTCATATCGTCATTATTATGATCAAGGCGTAGAAGCACGTCTTGGTATTGAGCATTAAGGGTAAAGAATGTTATATTCTTAGAAATATGTATCATAAATGGCTTAAAAACAATGTTTTATGATATTTTCTATATTAGATTTGACCGATATTTGACCATTCCAGGAAAATAAAGTATCTATAAGTCATTAAGAAATATAAAAGCCTACGAGGGGTATCGTAGGCTTTTATGGTATCTAATTTAAAAGTTTCACAATAAGAAATATAGCTAGTATCGAATTGATTACTGAAGAGATTATGTAGAACCAGAAGAAAAGACGAACTGTTTTAAATGGATGTTTATATTGATTAAACAATGTTTTATAATTTTGATCCATTAATTTAATTAGCAACTGGTAGTTCTTATGGCCAACTTCCATAGTTTCTTTCATAGATTGATGGGCGGCTTTGATGGATGATTCAAGTTCAGATTGTAAGAATGAATTTAGTTCTTCAACAATATCTTGACGTAGTTTTTTATAAAAGATTCTTTGAATGTCTTTGATAGTCCACTACTATGCTTATTTAAGTTATCAATTGCTTCTTGTAGTTCATTATCTTGTTTTTGTAAAAATGCATTATGCCTATCGAAACAAGTATTGATAGATTCATTTAGTTCTTTTAGTTGGTTTCCTTGTTCATCAAAGATATGTTTAACATAGTTCATCATACCAATGTTAAGTTCTTCATTCATTGGCTGTGGTGATGAAGTTTCTGGAGGTGTTGGTTTAGAAGGGCGAAGGGTCATATCACCGCTAGATTCATCATCAGTGGTTCCAGGTGTTTTATCATCTTTTGGTTGTGTACCTTGATCTAAATCAGTATCAGGTAAGGGTTCTTCTACAACTAATGTCATATATCCTCCTTTTATTTATTAGTCGATTTCTTTTTCTTGCCTTCTGCACTATAGTTAGTATGACATGAAGGGCAGTGGTAATAGTCACCATAAGGACCTTTACAAGCGGTTGTTACCACCTGGCAAGTATCACACAGGTGGATAACTGGACCTTTTGGCGAATCCTTATAGAATACTTTTTTTAAGGTAACTGGATGATGACAGTTTGGATTTGAGCAAATATAGAAAAATCTATTTTCATTTTTAGCTTTTTTCTTTAACAGTTGACCCTCTTTGCAAATAGGACAAGGGGTTAGTTTACCCTCCACATAATCTGTTGGAAATGGAAATGTTTGAGACTCTACCTTTTTAATTATAGAACTAATCATTTCTTTTAAAATATTGATGTATTCATTTAAAGAGTATTCACCAGATTCTACCTTAGCTAAGTACGATTCCATGATAGCAGTTGATAATGGAGTGGTTAGATCTGCATCCATAATCTTAATGTATTGCTCCCCCCAAGCGGTTGGTAATAATTCTTTTCCTTTTTTAGAAACTAAAGGAAGGCAAGGATTGCCATTACTATTAGTGGAAAGTAATTCAGCAATAATTGTATCTCTGGTAGCAGGTGTACCAATACCTTTTAATTCTTTTAATTTTTCACGCAAAGGTTCATCTTTAGGGATGAATTGATAGATATTAGCCATGGCTTTGATTAAAGTACCTTCAGTAAATCGTTTAGGAGGTTTAGTTTTGGCTTCATTAACACTAATTTTAGACACCTTAGGGGTATCACCTTCTTTGATTGAAGGTAAAATAGCGTTAGTAGGTTCGTTATCTGTGTCGTCTTCGTCTTGCTTTTTAGTTTTGGCCAAAACGATTTTGAACCCAGGAGATACAATTTCTTTACCAGATCCTTTAAATTCCTCGTCAGCGACTCCAATTGTATATTCCACTTTATTCCATTTTTCTGGAGGCATAAATTGAATTAAATATCTTAGTGCAATTAATTCATAGATATTTTTCTCTTCTGTAGTTAATGAGTTAGGCAGAACGGATGTAGGAATAATGGCATGATGGGCTGTTACTTTTTTGTCATTAAATGCTTTGGATTGTTGACTACTATCTAATAAGGAATCAATAGAAGGTAATTCTATACTGTTTCTAATTGTACCTAAAATTTTACTAGCATCATCGTGCTGTGATGTAGGGATGTAGTTGCAATCTGAACGAGGATACGATACATAGGCTTTTTCATACAATGACTGTGTTAATTCTAACACTTGTTTTGGGCTATATCCGTATACGCTATTAGCTTCTACTTGCAATGTATCTAAGGAGTGGGGTAATGGTGGTTCAGTAACACCTTCAGAATAATTAACACTTTTTACAATGGCAGGTTGATCTTGTAATTTAAGAAGTAAACCGTCTAATAAAGCTCTATCAGTCAAATAGCCATTAGCATCACAAGATTGTTTTAAAGTTTCAGATAAGACATGTTTGGCATTAAATGATAGATGATTTTGCTCAAATGTTCCTTGTAAGGAGTAGTGTTTAATAGATGTAAAGTTTTTAATTTCATGTTCTCGTTGCACAATAAGTGCTAATGTAGGTGTTTTAACACGACCAACACGAAATGATTCTCGATGGCCAAACGATTTGCTTCGATGCGTATATAACCGAGTTAAGTTCATTCCGATCAACCAGTCGGCTTGAGAACGGCATAACCCAGATTGATATAAATTGTAGTATTTTTTATTGTCTTCCAAGTTATCAAAAGCACGTGCTAGACTATCATTATCTTTGGCGTTAGCAAGCACTCTTTTAATAGGGCCTTTATAATCACAGTAGGTTAGGATTTCATCAATTAGCAATTGTCCTTCACGATCAGGGTCGCCTCCGTGAATAACTTCATCTGCTGATTGTAGTAGCTTCTGGATGACTTTAAATTGTTTAACACAGTTGGCATCTACTTTCATTAGCCATTCACTAGGAAAGATGGGGTAGGCACTCCAGGATTTAAAGGCATCACCATAATCTCCAGGCATTGCATTTTTTAACATGTGGCCAAAGGCCCAGGTAATCGTTGTATCCCCTGAGATTAGGC
>NZ_AFUJ01000035.1:0-1785 GCF_000221605.1 Veillonella sp. oral taxon 780 str. F0422
GCTACTACTGTAGAAGCTCGTGTGGTTAACCCAGATGGTACAACAACTGGTGGTACAACTAAATTGTCCAACATCGCTGATGGAAAAGTAGCAGCTAATTCTAAAGATGCTGTGAACGGCGGTCAATTACATACTGCTAAATCTGAAATTGGTGCTATCATCGGTGGTACAACAATTAATGAAAATGGCAAAATTACAGGACCAACTTTCAGTATTACTAATGCGGAAGGTACTGCTGAAAATGCTGGAACTATTAAAGAGGCCATCGAAAAACTAGATGCAGCGAACAAGGGACAAAATACAAAAATCTCTGAAACAGCAGGAAAAGTAACAACTTTAGAAGGTAAAGTAGATGGTATTGTTGAAAAAGGTATGACTTTTGCTGGTGATGATGCAACAGCAGATAAAGTAACTCGTAAATTAGGAGAAACTTTAAATATCCACGGTCAAAATAATATCACTGTGAAAAAAGATGGCACGGCAGTAGATACATTAAATGTAAAACTTGCTAGTGACTTGAAGAATATTACTTCTATCACTAATGCTGATGCAGACGGAAAACCAGGTAGTAAAATTACTTTAGGAGCAAATGGTGTATCTATCGCTAATACTGCAGCAGGTGCAGATGGAGCAGCGGGTGAAACTAAAACTGTTACAATCGGTAAAGATGGCATCAATGCTGGTGGCATGAAAGTTACCAATGTAGCTAAAGCAGAAGCAGATGAAGATGCAGCGAATAAAAAATATGTAGATGATGCAATTACTAACTTAAATACAACAGTAACTAATAATGCAAATCTACGTTATGCTGGTGATACTAACGAAGGTGCAGCAGCTGGTGATAATCACTTGAACTTACCATTGGCCACAGGTACTTTAAAAGTAGCGGGTACAGCTGATCAAATCAAAACTGTGGCTAACAATGGAACTATTACTTTATCCTTAGATGAAAAAGTGACAGACAAATTAGCTAAACTTGGTGATACAGCATCTAATGGTCGTGATGGTAAAGATGGCACATCTGGTGCACAAGGCTTAACTGGCAAAGATGGTTTAAACGATAAAACATTAACAGATAAAGTGAATGCATTGCGTAATGGTGAAGCTGGATCTGTGGTATATACTAATGATGCTGGTGACCGTGTGGTAAAAGCAAAAGATGGTAAATACTATAAAGTTGATGAAGTAAAAGCTGACGGTACTGTAAAAACTGCTGAGGAAAACAAAGGTAAAAAACCAGAAGAAGTGACAACTCCACAAGCTCGTGTGGTAAATCCTAATGGAGAAACTACAGCGCCAACTACCTTGTCCAACATCGCAGATGGCAAAGTAGCCGCAGACTCCAAAGAAGCTGTAAACGGTGGACAATTGAACACTGTTAAATCTGATTTAGCTACAGCATTAGGCGGTGGTGCTAAAGTAGAAAACGGTGTATTCACAGGCCCTACATACAACATCACCAAAGATGATGGTAGCAATACGACAGAAGCAGTAAATAATGTAGGTGATGCGATTTCTAAATTAGATGGTCGTATCAACAATGCGAACACTACACTTGCTACTAAAGGATTAGATTTCACAGGTAACGATACAACAGATGCTGGCAAGGTACACCGTGACTTAGGTACTACTTTGACAATCAAAGGTGCAGAAAACTTCACTCGTACAGATGCTGAAACAAACAACATCAAAGTTGTGAAAAACAACAATGACCTTGATGTGAAATTAGCAGAAAACCTTGGTAATATCAAAGAAATCGCTGGTAATGGCAAAGATAACCTAGTG
>NZ_AFUJ01000034.1:0-31871 GCF_000221605.1 Veillonella sp. oral taxon 780 str. F0422
GATTCTGTATGCTAACCCTTTTATGTCTTTAGCTTGTCTAAATTATAATATCTGTACTTCAAAAGTACAATTTTTTGCATACTATAATTTTAGAAAAAGTATACTCTATATTGATAGCTTTCTATACGTTACGAGTATAAAGTGATATAATATACGGTAGACTTTAGTAAGTTAATGGAGGTATGAATGTTAGAATTACAACCGATGATTCATAAATTTAAAATGAAAGATAAGTTCTTTCTATTGGATGTAAATAGTGGAATTATCCATGTGATCGATGAGCTCATTGATCGTGTATTAGATATCTATAACGGTACCAACCGTGATGCTGTACATAGTGTATTAGATGCTACAGAGGATGCAGCGGAGTTAGATGAAATTATGGATGAGTTAGATGAACTCATCAAAGAGGAAATGCTCTTTGCTCCTATGTCTGCAGAGTTCAAACTAGTGGTAGATGAAAAACCAATTGTAAAAGCTCTTTGCTTAAACATTGCTCATGATTGCAACTTAGCTTGTAAGTATTGTTTCGCTAGTCAAGGTGATTACGGCGGAGTAAAACGAGAATTAATGAGTTTTGACGTGGCGAAACGTGCTGTAGATTTCTTGATTTCTATGAGTGGTCCACGCCAGCATTGTGAAATCGATTTCTTTGGTGGTGAGCCATTGTTGAACTGGGATGTAGTGAAACAAACCGTAGAATACATTGAATCCATTCAAGAAAAACATGGAAAAATCTTTAAATTGACATTGACCACTAACGGCATGTTATTGACACAGGATAAAATCGATTATGTGAATGAGCATAACATGAGTTTGGTGCTGTCCCTAGATGGTCGTGAAGATGTGCATAATAGTATGCGCCCAAGTTCTGGTGGCAAAGACACTTACAATACAGTAGCGAAGAACTTAGTGAATGCTGTTAAACAGCGTGAGGGCCGTGAATATTATGTACGTGGTACCTATACACATAATAACTTGGACTTCTGCAAAGATGTAGAAGCTATGTCAGATTTAGGGTTTGAACATTTGTCTATGGAACCAGTGGTTGGCGAAGATGGAGCTTATGTGTTACGTCCTGAGGATATGCCGATCATCGAAAAAGAATATGAAAAATTGGACAGACTTATATTTAGAACGTCAACTAGCAGGTTGGGGGAGAAATTTAACTTCTTCCACTTCCGTATGGATTTATACCGTGGACCATGTATGGCGAAACGCTTACGTGGTTGCGGAGCTGGTCATGAGTATATGGCTGTTGTACCAAATGGAGATATTTACCCATGTCACCAATACGTAGGTAAGGATGGCTATGTGATTGGTACGGTCTTTGATGGTTTGAAAAATTATGACATACCAACGCAGTTCAGAAACACTCACGTATTTACGAAAGAAACATGTGCTAACTGTTGGGCAAAATTCTTCTGCTCTGGCGGTTGCCATGCAAATAATGAAACATTAGGTGGAGACCTTAGCACACCATACGAAATGGGATGTAAATTACAGAAAAAACGTATTGAATGTGCTATTATGATCCAAGCTGAACTGGATGCAGCGGGGATCCGACAAGAAAATCACTAAAATTTTATAACTGAAGGGAGGCGGGTTCTATGAAAGCATACACCATACATGTAACAGGCATTGTACAGGGCATAGGATTCCGCCCCTTTGTGTCTAAACTAGCCCATGAATTAAGACTAGTGGGGACAGTGAGAAATGACACGAGCGGTGTGGAAATACACATACAAGGTGTAGATGCAGATTGCCAACTATTTGTAGAACGATTGCAATCTGAGTTACCTATGCATGGACGCATTGATACTTTGCGTGTAGAACCAAGCACAGTACAATCATTGCACTCGTTTACGATAATCCTTTCCCAAGGTGCTAAGGGCAATGCCTTTATTGGCGCCGATATGGCACCTTGCGAGGCATGCTTGCAAGATATACAAGACCCTGAGAATCGACGCTTTCACTATGGGTTTACAAATTGTACGAACTGTGGTCCTCGGTATACGATTATTGAAAGTACTCCTTACGACCGTCATAAAACATCGATGAAAGCATTCCCTATGTGCGAGGAGTGCCAAGGGGAATATGAGGATCTAGAAGGGCGACGGTATCATGCAGAGCCTAATGCTTGCGAGCAGTGTGGACCGATGTTTACATTACAAGGTACAGATGGGATGGTGTTGGCTACTGGACAGGATGCCATAGAGCAAGCCAAAGAGTACATACAACAAGGTGCCATTGTGGCATTAAAAGGTGTAGGCGGCTATCATTTGGTCTGTGATGCGTTACAAGAAAATGCAGTACAAACCTTGCGTCAGCGTAAAGGACGGCCTAGAAAACCCTTAGCGGTCATGGCAGGATCCTTGGAAACGGCAAAACAGTATGTATACATATCTGAAAAGGAAGAAGAACTATTGTTGAGCCCAGCAAGGCCTATTGTGTTGTTGCGAAAGGTAACAGAGCATAATACGGTGGCACCAAGTGTAGCTCCTGGTATGGAAACCTTAGGCATTTTGCTGCCCTATGCTCCGTATCACTACAGTTTAGTACCGTTTAATGCTCTATGGGTCATGACTAGTGCGAATCGAAGTGGTGATCCTGTATTATATAATGATGCCCAGGCATTGGAAGAATTACAGGGGATAGCAGACTATATATTGACTCACAATCGGGAGATTATCTCTCCTGTAGACGATTCTGTGGTACAAGTGGTGCATGATACATCAATCATGATTCGCCGTAGCCGAGGATACGTACCTGTATCCATTCCTGTAGTAGCATTAGAGAAGAGGTCAACTATGCTAGCTATGGGTGCAGATATGAAGGCAGCATTTGCGATGAATCGAGGTTCTCATGCTATCCTTAGCCCCTACATGGGAGATATGGAGCATCAGCGAGTACAGGATTTGCTATGGTCCACAACGAAGCGCTATGAAGACTTATTTCAATTACAACCAACAGAGGTCATCGTGGATGCCCACCCGAATTACTACACATCACAGTGTGGTAGAATCTATGCAGAGAAATATCAATTACCTGTCATAGAAGTGCAGCATCATCATGCCCATGTGGCATCGGTACTGGCAGAGTATAATATTCAGGAACCAGTGTTAGGTATTTGCTTTGATGGGACAGGATATGGCACAGATGGCACTCTATGGGGCGGTGAGTTTTTATATTGTCATCAAGAGCATATGGAACGTATGGCACATTTGAGTTATGCCCCTTTGCCAGGTGGTGAAGTGGCAGTACGAGAACCGTGGCGTCAAGCATTATGGTATGTGAATCAGACCTATCCATCAGGGGGACCCACAGTTATAGAAGAGTGGAAGAAAACACTGCCAAAGGGATGGGAACTATTAGAGAAAATGATGCCTCATATGCAGATGATACGATCTTCGAGCGGTGGACGCTTATTCGATACAGTAGCGTCTTTGTTAGGTGTAGGCCATGAGCATCTCTATGATGCGCAACTTGCTATCGAGTTAGAACAACTGGCGCTTTCAGAGAGGGGCACTATCCTAGACATGAAGCTGGACGGAACGGTATTAGATACAATGAGTTTAGTACGATCTGTGATAGAACAATTAGAATGTGGTGAAAGTGTAGCAAAAATCTCAGCAAACTTTCACAGAACTTTGATATATTATATAGGACAGATGGCGAAACAATGTTGTAAGGAGCGACAAATTTCGCATATTGTCTTGTGTGGAGGAGTATTCCAAAATCGCATTCTCCTAGAAGGAGTGATACGGGAATTAGAAGAGTACCATATCCACATTCCTAACCAAAGCCCTTTGAATGATGGTGGTATCGCTTTAGGACAATTATGGTTGGGAAATTATATGAATAGATAGGAGATACTATGTGTTTAGCAGTACCTGCACAGTTGGTGCATATTAATGAATCCATCGGTACCGTAGAATTAACAGGAGTGCAACGGGAGTGTAGCCTGTTATTGGTGCCGGAAGCAAAAATTGGAGATTGGCTATTAGTCCATGCGGGCTGTGCCGTACAAATTGTAGATGAGGAGGAAGCTCGTTTGACCCTTGAGGCATTCCGCGAGTTAGAAGAACTTGAACAAGATTACTTTAACAGAAAAATCGAAGGTCGCTGCTAGTCTACTAGAGCGCATTCGTGAATTACATAATCCGGAAGAAAGGGTGCGGTTTATGGAAGTCTGCGGGACCCATACCGTGGCTATCTTCCGTGAAGGCATCCGTCAAATGCTACCAAAAGGCATCGAGCTGATTAGTGGTCCTGGATGTCCTGTGTGTGTGACAGATCAACAATACATGGACCAAGCTTTGGCGTATGCAGCTCAAGATGACGTAGTGATTGCCACCTTTGGAGATATGCTAAAAGTACCTGGTACGACAGGTAATTTATGGCAATCTAAAGAAGAGGGTGCCCACATTGAGATTATCTATAGCCCAATGGAAGTGCTTTCCTTAAGTGAACAATATCCAGATAAGAAGATTATCTTTTTAGGCATTGGCTTTGAAACAACTATAGCTGTCATAGCAGCTACAATACAGGCGGTTCATGCAAAGGGATTAAAAAATGTATTTTTCCTGATTTCTCATAAATTGGTGCCTCCTGCATTACGCGCTTTATTAAGTAATCCAGATCATCAAATTGATGGATTCTTATTGCCAGGTCATGTAAGCGTTATCATTGGAGAACAGCCGTATCAATTCTTAGCTGATGAATATCATATGCCAAGTTGTATTGCTGGCTTTGATGGTGTGGAAATTTTAGCAGCCATTGTAAATCTCTTAGAACAACGTAAAGAAAAGAAATTTTATGTAGGAAATACATATCGGTCTGTGGTGGCAAAAACGGGAAATCCAGTAGCACAACAATTAATGGATACCTTGTATGAGCCGTCTGATGATGGTTGGCGTGGTATTGGTACCTTACCTGCATCAGGATTAAAGTTGCGAGGTGAATGGTCTGCTTATGATGCATTAGTACAATTACCATTGCCTCCGTTTACCACTAGTGATGGACCGAAAGGTTGCCAATGTGGGTCTGTTATCCAAGGGATGATTCATCCTGATGCATGCCCTTTATTTGGCAAACTTTGTACGCCAGAGCATCCAGTAGGAGCTTGTATGGTATCCGTAGAAGGTAGTTGTTCAGCTTGGTATAAATACGGTTTTTCCAGCGGTGGAATGACCTGGGAGGAATAAATGGAACGGATTCGGTTAGTCCATGGTAATGGTGGTAAATTTAGCCACGAACTAGTGGACAAATATATTGTGAAATATTTTTCTAATCCAATATTAAATGAATTACATGATGGGGCTGTATTTCCCGTTACTAATGGGCGTATGGCTATGAGCACAGATTCCTATGTAGTGACGCCGCATATATTTCCTGGTGGTAACATTGGTAAGTTAGCTGTATGTGGTACAGTGAATGACTTAGCCATGATGGGTGCTATTCCTCAGTATTTGTCTTGTGGACTCATTTTAGAGGAAGGTTTGCCTATCCCTACGTTAGAAGTGGTGCTACAAACCATGTCTGATATGGCACAACAAGCAGGTGTTTCTATCATTACAGGAGACACGAAGGTGGTAGAAAAGGGTTCTGTTGACGGAATCTACATCAATACAGCCGGTGTAGGTATTGTACCGGACTATGTACAGTTAGGCACTCCCTATATTGAAAGTGGTATGAAAGTTATTGTATCCGGCACCTTGGGTGACCATGCCATTGCTGTTATGGGAACTCGGTATGGATTAGATTTGCCAGACACAATTCAGACAGATTGTGCTCCCTTACATACTATGTCCCATGCCTTATTGGAAACATTTGGAAAAAATATTGCTTTTTTTAGAGATCCTACTCGCGGTGGATTGGCTACCACATTACAAGAAATTGCAAATTCTGCTCAAAAAGGGATTCGATTGCAAGAGTCTGCCATTCCTGTCCGTGAGGAAGTGCAAGCCGTATGCCAAGTATTAGGGTATGACCCATTGTATTTAGCCAATGAAGGTAAAATGATTGCCATTGTACGTGCTGATGTGGCAGATGATGTAGTGCAGATGATGCGGACTTTTACAGAAGGTTGTGATGCTGTCATCATTGGTGATATAGTGAATGGTAATGCTGGTAAAGTAGGTTTACAAACGGCAGTAGGCGGAATTCGTTTGTTAGATATGCTCGGAGAAGACCAAGTTCCACGGATTTGCTAAAAAATATAAGATTTCATGAAAAAATCATGGATATCTCATATACTTTGTATAGAATAAAAATTTATTTTTGATACAATGGAAAGGAAAAGGAGGATATTACGATGAAAAACAAATCGTAGCTGCTATGGTAGCATTCTCAGTAGCCACTGTGGGTGTTGTTGGAGTGCAACAAGCTCAGGCGTTCAATTTAGGAAGTTTATTAGGAGGCGCCTTGAAAGTGGGAGGCGTGGGCTTTCTAGTAGATAAATATGGAGACTCCATTAATAATTTCTTGAACAATTTATTAAAGCAAAATAATTTGAGTACTACCTATTCAACAAAAGTAGTTCCTATTGTCAGTCTTGGTAAAGGTGGCCATATTGGTGCAGCACAGATAACAGGACCTAGTAGTGAAGTGGAACGTGTGGAAGCGGTAGCACAAATTGAGGCTAGTTTTAATTCCGTAGCTCGCGTAAAAGGACTAGTACCGATTGACAGTACGAACCCAACGACTGCAAATCGCATTCAAGGGGTTGGCGTATCCGCAATTATAGATTTGAAGATTTAATGGATTAGCACGGGCTTGCCCGTGCTATCTATGTGTTAGTAGAGATGAGGAGATACTATGAAACGTTCTGCTGTATTAGGAGCTGTATTTGCTCTTTTAGCAACAAGTGTATGGGCTGCACCAGACACAGTATTAGAAAAAACAGAAGCTTTGGAAAGTACTGTGTATGGTAAAGTACAAGTAGGTGCATTAACAGATCGAGTACATCAATTACAAGATACTATTTATGGTACAAAACAACAAGGTAGTATTACAGGGCAAGTGGAATCTTTGTATACATCTGTGGAAGGTCAAGGAACAAAGGTAACATTGCATCAAGAAGTCAATGCTTTGGAATGGATGTATTATGATGAAGTTCATAGTGGCTCTCTCGTAGAACGCATTGGCGAAATGGAACGCAGTGTGAATGGACTAGAAGCAAAAGGTTCTTTACAAAGTCGTGTACAAAAATTAAAGCAATCTATTTTTGGAACACAAGTAGCATTGCGAACAAAACTAGGAACTATTGGGGCTGATCAAGTATTTACTCTAGAATTAACAGAACCAGTAACATCTCAAAAAAATGTGAAAGATGATGTAGTTCATGTCAAAGTAGCAGAAGATGTAATGGATGGGGAAACTCTGTTGATTCCTAAAGGAACAGTAGGTACTGGCCATATTACGGAAATTACAAAAGCAAGATCTTTTGGACGTAATGCAAAATTAAACATTGTATTTGATAAATTACAAGGTATTGATGGTACAATTTTCACAGCCATCCAAGGTGAAGAAGCTAAGTCTAAAACAAAAGGAGAACTAAAAGCGGCTGGTGCGTCTGTAGCAGGGGCTGTTTTATTAGGACCTGTAGGCCTTGTAGGGGGCTTCTTTGTAAAAGGTAAATCTATTGATTTACCAGTAGGAACTCTTGTGTATGTACAGCCTGAATCCTCTGTTACTATTTCTGGGGTGGAAGTACATGGTGTAGATACGGGAGCTATGCAAAAAGCTCCTGTGGAGCCAGTGGTAGCACCAAAAGCAGCAGCAGAACCAGTAGCAGAATCAAAAGTAGTAGCTGAATCAACGCCAGCTCCGGCTGTAAAAGCAAAAGAAGAACCTGTACAAGTGGTACCAGATGATTCTTTAACTGAAAAACCTGTCATCATTGTAAAACGTGAGAAAGACTAGGAGATGAGCATGAAAAGATATTCTGTAACAGCCGCTGCTATTTTGACGGCATTGGCATGTACACAAGGTCATGCCCAAACAGTAGATGCTACGACCCCAGTATTCGAAGCCGCTCCAAAGGTTGCCGAAACTCAGTATGTGCAAATGCCTAAGACTTCCACAGTATCTACAGATACACAGTATGCGCCAAATTTGCAGGTTAAAGCAATTGAAAAAAAAGGCAAACAAGTGGTAGAAAAACCGGCTGTACCAGTTCGTATTGATGCAGATAAAATGTATTATAACGATACTACTGGTCGTGTATGGGCCAATGGCGCTGTAGAAGTAGAACGGGGCAATCAACAACTATTGTCAGAAAGACTAGAAGGTAATACGAAGACCCAGCAATATGAAAGTGTATCGGACTATCACTTTTTAGAAGATAAAGGGGATACAAAGGACTTAAAAGGTTCTCATATTACCTATAATGCTACTACTGGAGCAGCTCATACAAAAAATGTATTTGGCTATGCCGATCCCTATTGGGTAAAAGCAGAAGTGGGCGACTTTGATGGTAAAACAGGGCGCATTGAAAAAGGTTGGTTAACGACAAAACATGCTATTGCTTTTAAAGGGGCACCTGATTATCGTGTGGAAGGGGACTATATAGAGGTATTCCCTGGAGATAAAGCAGTCATTCATAATGCAAGTTTTTATATTAAAAATAAACGGATTATTTCTGTAAATAAATATACGGTGTCTTTGCGTCAAGATAAACAAGGACAAGTGAGCGTATTTTCCTTTGTACCAAGACCGAAATATAATTCTTCTGATGGATTGAGTTTAAATGGTAAAATTGACTATCCACTATCTAAACATGGGGAACTTTTCTTACATTATACTTGGGGAACTCATATTGGGTTTAAACCATCCTTTGGGTATGTTCATTTCTTGCCTTGGGGAGAAGCAAAAATAGCGTATAGTCGCGAGTCAGCTACATTAAATGCGAAAAAAGTATGGGTCGAGAAGAAGCCTGAATTATCGGTAGATACGCATGCGTATCATCTTGGTAGCACTCCTGTGACTATTCGTGGTGGTGTTAGCTATGGTAAATGGTATGAAGGTCATATCAAGGGAACTCATGCTAAGATGTATGGTGAAGTATCTCATGACCCAGTTCATATAGGGCCTAATACAGAGGTTACCTTCTATGGTGGTTACCAACGTGACTACTACGGATATAATTCGTCGGTTCGTTCTATGCCATATTGGGGTGTAGCTGCCAACACCAACCTAGGACCTCGTGTGAAAGCTTGGGCTGGATATCGTCAAAGTAATGTATCTGTCTCAGCCGACTCTCCATATCCATTTGATCAAATTGATGTGAAGTATAATTTATACTATGGGCTAAGTGTACAAGCTACTCGATTAGATCGCTTTAGTGTACAGATACAACGAGATATGCAGACTCATGAGTTACGGTATGTAGATCTTACATGGCATCGTGATTTACATTCCTTTGAAGGATCCTTGACATATCGTACAAAACAAAAGAAATGGGAATATACATTGGTAGCGAAAGATTTTTAATCTAAGGGGAAACCATGAAAAAAGTTAGAAAAGCAGTGATTCCAGCGGCAGGCTTTGGTACACGCTTTTTACCAGCCACTAAGGCACAGCCGAAAGAGATGTTGCCTATTGTGGATACACCAACAATACAATATATTGTGCAAGAGGCTATCGATTCAGGTATTGAAGATATTCTAATTATTACGGGACGCAATAAGCGTGCGATTGAAGATCATTTTGATACTAGTGTGGAGTTAGAGCAATTATTGCAACAACAAGGTAAGCAACAACATCTTGATATGGTGAGAAATTTGGCGAATATTAAAGTTCATTACATTCGTCAGAAAACAGCCCGTGGATTGGGTGATGCTATCTATTGTGCGAAGTCTTTTATAGGGGATGAGCCATTTGCTGTTCTATTAGGGGATGATGTGGTCTATAACCCACAAAGACCGTGCTTGAAGCAATTAATCGATTGTCATTATGCCCATGATGGCGTAACAATTTTAGGAACTCAATTTGTAGCTCCAGAAAAAGTTAGCTCCTATGGTATTGTGTCAGGTAGTGAAATCGAACCGAATGTGTACGAAGTAGCAGGTTTGGTGGAGAAGCCACCACTTGAGTATGCCCCATCGAACTTGGCGGTATTAGGTCGTTATATTTTGACGCCAGATATATTTGATGAATTAGAAAAAACTCCCCAAGGGGCGGGCAATGAAATTCAATTGACCGACGCGATTGCTAGACTTTCCTCAAGAATTTTAGCTTACTCTTATGAAGGGGTGCGCTATGATATAGGCGATCGATTAGGATATTTAAAAGCGACTGTAGAATACGGCTTACGAAATCCACAGTTGGCTGAGGCATTTAAATTGTATTTGCAAGACTTAGATATTGATTATATTATGAATCATAGATCTTAGTTGTATAGAATCAACGGATATTGTGAGGTGAATGCCTTGTGATATCCGTTTTTTCATAACTATTCATCGCATAGTAAAAATACACTGTGATACATATCACAGAGGCCTGTATTTGCTAGACTGATGCAGTATATATGATTGGTCTCATATTGTGAAATACTTAATTAAATGTTAGAATATAAGAATATGCATAAGTATAGTAAGTTAGAATTAATGAGGAACATATGGCAACAAGATTAAAATGGAAACATTCCGAAATTAAAGAGAATCCGCTCTTTTCCAAATTAAGAAGTACCATAGAAACTGCTTTTTATGGAAATAATGTAACACCGGTGAAGTCTATTGCACAGGCTTATGAGTTAGCCACGAAAGAACCTGGGGTCGTTGTATTAGATATGCCCGTATACCGTGCGGAAGAGCAAGGTTTACCGCAAGATGCCAAAGTATTAGTTACAAATAATGGTAAAACAACAGGTCGTTATGCAAAAGCTCGCCGTATTATTGGCGATGAAGGTATTAATGAAGTAGAATTATGTGATATTGCGCGGGATGCAGTATATGATAGCCGTCATAAAGAATGGATTTCAGCGCAAGCTATCGTAGGTTTGGATGAAGCTTTTACTGCTCGTGCGCACTTGATGATTCCTAAAGAGCACGCATCGATCCTATATTCTTGGGCTATTAATTTCCAATTTTTCAATGAGGAAGTAAAAGCCTTTTATAGAGGTAGTAAAGAGATTCCAGAAGGGGATATTTTTATTTACTCTGACCCAGATTATGTGGTAGAAGGTCATCCAGGTGGACTGGCTATTTTTGACCCTGCTCATAACTGTGCTATGATTTTAGGTATGCGTTATTTTGGGGAGCATAAAAAAGGTACTCTTACATTAGGATGGTCCTTGGCAAATCGTTATGGTTATGTGGCATGCCATGGTGGCATGAAACGATACAATTTAAAAGATGGTTCTTCTTATACGATTGGCGTATTTGGGTTATCAGGGTCTGGTAAATCTACATTGACTCATGAACAGCATGGTGGACGATATGATATTTCTGTATTACATGATGATGCCTATATCATTCATACAGAAGATTTGTCTTCCATTGCCTTAGAACCAACATATTTTGATAAAATGCAAGACTATCCAGTGGAACATCCTGCTAATAAATACCTATTAACATTGCAAAATGTGGGTGTTACTTTAGATGAAGATGGTAACAAAGTTGTGTTAGCAGAAGATGTGCGCAATAACAATGGTCGTGCTATTAAATCACAATTCTGGACAGATAATCGTGTGAACTTTGTAAAAGATCCAGTGAATGCTATCGTGTGGTTGATGAAAGATAAAACATTGCCACCAATTTTAAAAGTGGATGATCCAATTTTAGCGGCTACTATGGGTGCTACTTTGGCAACACGTCGTTCTACAGCAGAGAAATTGGATGCTCACGTAGATCCTAATGCATTGGTGATCGAACCTTATGCTAATCCATTCCGTACCTATTCTTTACGTACCGATTATGAAAGTTACAAAAAACTATTCACTCAATCTGGTGTAGATTGCTACATTATGAATACGGGCTTCTTCTTGGACAAAAAATTCCAAAAGAAGTAACATTAGGCTTGTTAGAAGGTTTGGTTGAGGGTAGCCTTAACTTTGAACCGTTCTATAAATATGAAAACTTAGAATATGTAAAAGTTGAAGGTTTTGAACCAGACTTTACAGTTCGTGAGTACCATCATATTTTGCACAAAGCATTTGAGTTCCGCTACGATTACATTGAAAAATTAAAAGGAACAAAAGATGAGTTGCCAAATGAAGTACTAGATGTATTAAAAATCATTATGTAAGGGGGAATAGTGATGAATCAAACATTATCTTGGGGTTCTGTAGCCTTTATTGGAACTATGTTATTCGGGATGTTCTTCGGAGCAGGAAACTTAATTTTCCCTGTTCACTTAGGACAAGAAGCAGGTCAAGCGTTGTGGCCAGCTATTTTAGGTTTTTTAGCGACAGCTATTGGACTACCATTCTTGGGTATTGTCGCTATGGGTGTGTCTCGTAGTAATGGCTTACAAGACTTGGTAAGTCGTGTACACCCGACCTATGGTAAAATTTTCACCTTGTTATTGTACATCACGATTGGGCCAGCATTTGCTATCCCAAGAACGAGTACAGTATCCTATACAATCGGATTTGAACCATTCCTTGGCAGTGTCAATCCAGATCTTGCATTAGCTGTATTCTCTGGGGTATTCTTTATCATTGCTATTTTATTCTCTTTAAACCCTGGTAAGTTGATGACTTATATCGGTAAAGTGTTAACGCCATTATTCTTAGTATTCCTAAGCATTTTATTAATCACTGTAGTGGTTATGCCAATGGGAGATTACACATCAGTAGCGCCACAAGGGGAATATGCTACCCATGCGTTCTTCAAAGGTTTTACAGAAGGCTATAATACACTTGACGTATTGGCATCGTTAGCCTTTGGTATCATCGTTATCCGTGCCTTACAAGGTGTGGGGGTCACAGAACCTAAGGACATTGCTATGGGACTTGTAAAAGCAGGCTTCGTGGCATGCTCTATTATGGCTGTTATCTACGGTTTCTTAGCCTATAGTGGTGCTACAAGTGTCACAACATTAGGCCTTGCTAAAAATGGTGGTATTACCATGGCGCAAATGAATGCATTTTACTTCGGCAATGTAGGGGCTATCTTGTTGGCCATCATTGTTACACTAGCATGTTTAAAAACTTGCGTAGGTTTGATTGGTGCTTGTGGTGAAACTTTTGATGAAATGTTCCCAAACACATTGGGTTACCGTGGTTATGCATACTTAACAACAGCAGTGGGTTTCTTAATTGCTAACGTAGGCTTAACAAAAATCATCGAATTAGCTATCCCTGTGTTGATGTTCTTGTATCCATTGTCTATTACAATCATCTTGTTATCCTTTGCAGCACCTATTTTCAAAGGCAGACAAGCTGTGTATGCGTGGACAACAGCCTTTGCCCTATTTGCGGCATTAGGTGATGCTATGGCAACAGCACCAGCATTTATCAATCAATCTGGATTTGTACAATGGGCGTTGCCATATTACGGAATGCTTCCATTTGCTTCTATCGGTATGGGCTGGATTGTGCCGTCCATTATCGGTTTCCTTATCGGTATGGTGCATATCGCATTAGTACGTAAATAGTAGAATTAAAGATAAACGACTAGATTGTAATAATCTAGTCGTTTTGTTTATCTGTGAGGATAATGTCTCGTGACGGTATTAGATTCTATAGAAATTTTAATTTATATATTTTCTATTACTTTCACATGTGGTATAATCTCTATATCTTTCCCATAGAAAGACTGTAGGCGGTGGCGCGTGGCTACCATGTAGTATAGTAGAAAGGAGATTTTTATGTGGAAAAAAGGACTGGCCCTGTTGGTGGTCTGTCTGGTGGGATTCTTACTATGGCATGAATCTTCACTAGAAGCACCAGGAGGAGGCAAGATGTACCGAGTGGGTATCTTGCAATTAGCGGAGCATCCCGCACTAGATGCAGCAAATAAAGGTTTCGTAGATGGATTACGGGAAGAGGGATTTGTAGATAATGTGATTCTTGACCACCAAAATGCTCAAGGAGACCAATCCAATCTAAACACCATTGCCCAACGATTTGTGGCGCGTAATTCCGATTTAGTAGTGGCCATTGCAACTCCAGCGGTACAGGCTATGGCGAATGCTACGAAGGACATTCCTGTATTAGGCACTGCGGTTACGAGCTTTACCACAGCACGACTTGTAGATAGTGATGAACATCCAGGTGGTAATGTATCGGGTACCACAGATATGGTGCCTATGGAAAAACGAGTGGAATTAGTGCATCAATTATTACCGAATGCGAAAAAAATCGGTACTATTTATTCATCCAGTGAAGTGAATTCACAATTACAAGCAGAGAGTTTTCGAAAAGAAGCACAAAAATACGGTATGGAATTAGTAGAAATAACCGTCTCCAACGTGAATGATGTGCCGCAGGCGGCGAATCAATTAGCTATTATGGGTATTGATGCAGTATACTTTCCAACAGATAATATCATTGCTTCATCCTATGCGAACATCGTCACTATATTTAGTAGCGCTAACTTACCAGTGTTTCCCTCTGATGAGACATGGTTAAAAACAGGTGGACTAGCAGCCTACTCTGTAGACTTTTATAGATTAGGAGTTCAAACTGGACATATGGCGGCCCGTGTGCTTCGTGGTGAAAGCACACCGGATAGCATGCCAATCGAGATGCAAGAGCCTATTAAATTTGTATTCAATCAAGACGAAGCGGATCGCTTGCATATCCAGATTCCAGAGTCATTGCGACAACAGTAGTATAGTAGTGGGGGCAACCCCGAGTAGGAGGATCTATGACAAACTTAATTATTAGTACCATTGCACAGGGCCTATTGTGGGCATTGTTGGCATTGGGTGTGTTTATTACTTTCAGAATTTTAGATGTAGCTGATTTAACAGTAGAAGGTAGTTTCCCTATGGGAGCTGCTATTTCTGCAGTATTGATTACCATGGGTGTGAACCCTTGGATCACAGTGATAGTTGCAGGTATTGGTGGTATGATTGCCGGAGCTGTAACAGGGTGGATACACACCAAATTAAAAATTCCTGCATTACTAGCTGGTATCTTAACCATGATTGCCTTGTATTCTGTGAACTTACATATTATGGGGAAAGCAAATATCTCCTTATTGCGCATGGATACGGTGTACTCCGCCATTCATAGCATGGGTATTTCCAATGCGGTAGCATTGACTATCATTGGTGTAGTGGTAACTGTGGTAGTGGGATTATTCTTATTCTGGTTCTTTGGTACTGAACTAGGTACATCTATCCGCGCTACTGGGGTAAATCCACAAATGATTCGTGCCCAAGGGGTAAACACAGATTCCATGATTGTTCTTGGATTACTATTATCCAATGGTTTTGTAGCTGTATCTGGGGCGTTAATTGCTCAATCCCAAGGCTTTGCAGATATCGGTATGGGCGTAGGAACTATCGTTATCGGCCTGGCATCAGTTATTATTGGAGAAGTATTATTTGCTTCTTCTTCGGTAGTGCGCAAACTATTTGGTAATTCTTCCTTCGTGTTGAGCTTAGTAGCCGTTGTATTCGGTTCCATTATTTACCGTATTGTTATTGCTACTGTACTATACCTAGGTATGCCTCCAAATGATTTAAAATTATTTACTGCTATCTTAGTAGCCTTAGCTCTATCCTTACCAACGTGGCAAGGTAAATTTCGTCGTAGTTAAGAGGAGGGTGCGCACATGTTAGAATTAAAAGGAATTGTGAAAGCCTTCCATAAAGGCACTGTGAATGAAAAAATTGCTCTTCGTGGCATTGATTTACGATTAGAAGATGGAGATTTCGTGACTGTTATCGGTGGTAATGGAGCTGGTAAAAGTACATTGTTGAACTCCATTGCCGGTGTATTCTCCGTCGATGAAGGTTCATTGCATATTAATGATGTAGACGTCACTCACATGGCGGAATACAAACGGGCCAAATACATTGGTCGTGTCTTCCAAGATCCTATGTTGGGCACAGCAGGAAATATGCAAATTGAGGAGAACATGCTTCTTGCCTTGCGTCGCGGAAAACAAATGGGATTGTCTTGGGCATTCAAAGAAAATGAAAGAGAATTATTTAAACAGCAATTAGCTCGTTTGGATTTGGGCTTAGAAAATCGTTTGTCATCCAGTATGGGGTTATTAAGTGGTGGTCAACGTCAATCTATTACTTTGTTGATGGCCACTATGTTGAAGCCAGAAGTACTGTTACTAGATGAACATACGGCAGCCTTAGATCCTAAAACGGCAGAAAAAGTATTGCAGCTCACAGATGAACTAGTAAAAGAACATCATTTGACTACCTTGATGATTACCCATAATATGCGTGATGCCTTGCGATTCGGCAATCGCTTGATCATGATGGATAATGGTAAAGTTATCTATGATGTACGAGGAGAAGAGAAGGCTAGCTTAACGGTACAAGATTTATTAGAGCGCTTTGAAGTAGCCAGCGAAAATACCCTCAGTGACCGCATGATGTTAGGGTAAATACTTTACATTTATATGAAAGTATAGTATTATAGATACCGATGTATTAACCTAGGCGAGGTAATTGAGTCTCCGCCCATTACTTTGGCCTATGGAATTGTAATTTTTAGGAGGACATGAAATATGTTAACTACAGAAGCTAAAGCAGCTATTATTAAAGAATTTGCTGTTCACGAAGGTGACACTGGATCCCCAGAAGTACAAATCGCGATTTTAACTAACCGCATTGTATACTTAACTGAGCATTTAAAAGAGCACAAAAAAGATCATCATTCCCGTCGTGGTCTTTTAAAATTAGTTGGTCAACGTCGTAACATGCTTGACTACCTTCGTCGTAAAGACATCGAACGTTACCGTGCGATCTTAGAAAAATTAGGCTTACGTAAATAATTTTACGTACTTACAAAAAGCGGCTTCGGCCGCTTTTTTGTTATATATGAAGATATTTTCACAAAATGATTTGCAATATTGAAAATGAATGGTATACTAATAGGAAACTTGATGTTTGTTGTATAGTAAGAAGGGAAGTACGAATGAAACAAGTTAAACGAAATGCAACGTGGTTACTATTATTATCTATGGTTACGGTAGCGTTGGGCAGTTATACAGGGTATGCTCATGATGCGCAAGCGGTAGAAGAAACGGTGACCTTGCCAGATGTAACGGTAACGGCAACGAGAACCTTACAAGATATTTCAAAAACGCCTAGTTCTGTGTCTGTGGTGACAGCGAAGGATATTGAAAATCGCAAGGTGGATACGGTTGCAGATGCGATACAATTATTACCAGGAGTGTATAAAAGTCAAGCTTCGGCAGGTGAAATACAAATCCGTGGATTCAATTCTAAAAATATATCGGTACTCGTTGATGGCGTGCCGATGAATAATTCTTACGATAATAAGGTGGACTGGGAAGTGATTCCCGTGCATTCCATCGATCGAATTGAATTGGTGCGTGGTGCTAGTTCCTCCTTGTATGGTGGTAAAGGGGTAGCAGGTGTATTAAGTATTACAACGAAACAAGTGGCACCGAAGGCAAATCGTCAAGGGATTCATTGGCATGGTAAGGTCAATGGTGGGACTTATGGCACCTGGAACAATGAGCTAGGTTTTGATGCTCGCGTGTCGGATAAGGTAGCCATTGGTGTATCTGCAGAAGAACGTCGCACAAATGGATTCCCAGGATTTTTTGTGACGGAAAAAAGCAAGGCTATCAAAGAAGATGTAAAAGCTGTATCTCCTGACACGCCATTAAAACAGTTGACAAGTGGTAAATATGTGGTAGGGAATCGTGGGGATAAATCTTTGCATAATAAGAATTTGTCTGCTTATATTACGATGAACCTAGGCGACAAAGAAACGCTAACTTATCGCTATGTATATGCGAACCATAAGTACTCTTACCACAATCCAATGAGTGCGGTTACAGTAAATGGAAAGACCGTTTTTACAGGGGATATCAAGGTTAGTGATAAAAAATATGTATCTCTTAATGGTAATAGTTTCTTAGGTCATGATGCAGAGCGAGAATATCATTCTCATAGTTTGCAATATAAAAATGAAGCGAACAAATTACAGATTTCCTTGGGTTATTTAGATAAAAAGAAAGATGGCTATTCTGTGCCAACAAAAGCAACTTCAGGAGATTATGAAGGTCCAGGGACGCACTCCTTCTATCCAGGCAAAGCGTACAATCTAGATGTGCAAAAAGCATGGAAACCTGAAGGAAAACATCAAATTGTAGGGGGATTGAATTGGAAACAAGAGCGGTTTGATCAAGAAAAGATTTCTTTGCAACATTGGCGAGATAAAAACTCTAAAGATACTAAGGTATTCCCTAACGGTGTGAGTGAAACGAATACAGGGGCATCTCGCACGATGGCAGTTTTTGTACAAGATACGTATCGCCCTAACGATGATTGGGCTATTTATGCCGGACTTCGTTTAGATCATTTTAAAAAGTACGATGGGTCCCACGGGGAGTACAATAAGAAAACAAAGTCCTACGATGTTGCACATCATAATGATGGATCTTACACGGAGTTGAGTCCTAAGTTGTCCGTAGAAAGATACCTTGATGATTCTACCAACGTCTATGCATCCTATGGTCACTCCTTTGCACCGCCAATCTTGTACCAAGTGTACCGCTTCGGTCAAACATCTAAAACTCCTATTCATGCAAATCCAGAGTTAGATCCAGAACATTCCGATACCTTTGAACTTGGTTTGAAAAAATCTTGGAATGAAAGTACAAAATTAAACGTAGCAGCCTTTTATGTGAATACAAAGGATAAAATTCAATATGTTACATTTAAAAAGACAGATGGTACTGAGGATTACAAAAAGTATATCAATATAGGATCAGAAACACGTCGTGGTGTAGAATTAGAACTTCGTCACAAGTTGTCTAACAAATGGTCTGTCTTTGGAAACTATACATGGCAAATGGGATATATAGAAAGTAAAGCTTTGGTCAATACAGATCAAAGTGATGGAAAAGAACAAAACTTTGAAATTCCAAGGCACCTATTCCATGGTGGTTTGGAATACAATAGTGGCAAGTGGAATGTGTTGTGGGATATGCAATACGTAAGCTCCCGCAACAGCAAAGATACCGCAGGTGGCGAGCCAGAGTCAGAAGATGCGTACTTCTTGACTAATGCGTCCGTAAATTATAAAGTATCCAAAGAAGCGACATTGCAATTCGGAGTACAAAACCTATTCGATCGTGAATATTACGCTAGAGAAGCAACAGGTGGTCGTACGTATAATGTAGGCATGAAATTCAAATTCTAATACAACATAATCTAAACAACATGAGACGTTCCGAGGAGGGGCGTCTCATTTTGTTACCTACTAGATGTTGTATGACCAATTGGAATAGCACTACCATAGGCAATGGCTCTTACCAATGGTATACTAAAGAGGATATAAAGATATTCATAGTAGAGGTCCAAGTGATTCGTAAGGGGAGTATGTATGAATTATAAGCGAAATGTACTAGCAGGACTTGTTATGGCATGTTTGAGCACTGTACCATTTGTGTATGGAGCGTCGGCAGAGGTAGGCTTTCAACAGGTTGTGACGCAACCGGAGCTCATTGAGGTAAGCACAGCGGGGCGAGCTGTGGCGATGCGCAAATACCATGAGGTGCTCAACTATCCAGAGGGACTGCATATTAAGGTAAATGGTGTAGGGTATGACACGGTGCAGCAGAAGCACCATAATGTTACTGGTATTTATGTATTGGATGGTACTAAGTTAACTGTCCACAAGGGCTTGCAAGTAGATCTAAGTAATGCTAAGCCCTATGATCAACCTGATGAAATGGCACATTATTACATGAGTGGTATCTATGCCGGCTTTGGTCGAAAACATGTTGATGACCCGAAATATGATACAAAGGTGGTCGTTCATGGGCCCACGGTGATTCAAGCCGTTGGCAATGGGGTACAAGCTAATAAAGATAGTTATATTACCTTAGACGGTCCTGTGAAAATTGAAACTGTGCCATTTGAGCAAGCAGATGTGTATGCTGCTATTGTCGAAGAAGGTAGCATTGGTATTGGCACTAGTCGGTTGGCTGATGCCTATACGGGTACAGCCCTTGTACCTACTCCGAAGCCATCCCAATATGCAAGGGTACAAGTGACAGGCAATGTAGGGGTATTGAATAAAAACTATGGATTGAATCCTAATCCTGGACGTCATGGTTCGTATATTGTGATGAATTTAGGGACGAAGGACTCCGTGTGGACTGGGGCAGCATTAAATGAATTTGCTGAAAGTGGAAATAACCCTCATCAGTCTGGTGTTACACTAGAATTGAAAAATCAGGCAACGTGGCATAATCGATGGATAGGAGCTAAGCGACATCGCAGTGGACATGAAGAATTACTGCTAGCAACTGGCAAAGGATATACTTTTACAGGTAGTCATATTCAAACATTAATCGGCGGTGATACGCCAGAAACGGCAGGTATTATTTACCAAGAAGATACAGAACCTATTGTAGTAGATGTATTGCAGGGGTATGTAAAAATAGTAGATCGTAGGCCTAATGCAACAAATACAACTGCGCCCATTCGAGTGATAAGCAATAGAGGACAACTTACCATTCTCAAATAAGTATGCATATTTTGCATAGGAATCAAGAAAAGCTTGCATACTATTATCATTTTAGAGTATAATTGTATGGAAGTATTATTACTTGGTCATAAAAGGTGGTTATATGAGTCGTATAAAGAAGGAAGAACGACAACAGTTATTGCGCGAAAAACTGAATATAAGTCCCTTCACGACGGATGAGGAATTGGCCACATATTTTGGAGTTAGTGTTCCGACCATTCGATTGGATCGTTTGGCATTAGGCATTCCTGAGTTACGTGAACGGATTAAGGCAATGGCACAGGAGCATTCTGATGACAGACAGCATATTGATCGGGCAGATGTAGTAGGAGATGTCATTGATTTAGCAGTAGGACAATATGGCATCAGTGTTCTTCGCACTACGAAAGAGATGCTAGATCGATCAGGCTATGTGGAGGCACAATATTTATACGCCCAGGCTAACTCGTTGGCAAGAGCTATTGTAGGGGTTCCTACAATGATTGCTGGAGTTGGAAATATTAAATATAAGAGTCTCGTTAAAAGCGATGTTAATTTAGCAGCAAAAGCTGAATTAGTGCGACAACGAGGAGAAAAATTCTTTATAAAAGTAACAATCAAAGATACCATAAAAGAAGTGTTTCGCGCTAAATTTATTATGGAATCTGTGATAGAATAAGGGTGAATTATGAAGATTGCAGTAGATGCTATGGGTGGCGATTTTGCCCCCCTCGAAATAGTCTTAGGCTCTATTGCCGCTGTGCACGAATACGATACTATGGATATCGTGCTTGTCGGTGATGAAAGTAAAATAAAAGAAATTTTGGAAGCAGAAGGTGAACTGGAGAATCCAAGAATCTCCATTCATCATGCTAGTGAAGTCATAGAAATGCATGAGCATCCCAGTATTGCCTTGCGCAAGAAGAAAGATGCGTCCATTGCAGTGGCTACACGTTTAGTTCGTGAAAAGGTATGTGATGCGGTGATTGCACCAGGTAGTACTGGAGCAGCTGTAGCATCGGCTCTATTAGGTTTGGGAAGAATCAAAGGGATTGAGCGCCCTTGTATTGCTACACCATTACCAACAGCGAATGGTGTGACAATCATGCTAGACTCTGGTGCTAATGCGAATAGTAAGCCAAAACATTTAGTGCAAGGGGCTATCATGGGATATAACTATGCGCAGTTGTTACTTGGCAAACCTAACCCAACTGTGGGCTTGTTAAATATTGGTGAAGAATCCACTAAAGGAAATGAAGTTGTCTTAGAAACCTATCCGTTACTACAAAAACTGAAAACAATCCCTTTTAAAGGAAATGTGGAAGGCCGTGATATTCCAAAAGGAACGGTAGATGTAGTAGTATGTGATGGATTTGTAGGTAATGTGGTGCTTAAATTTGCAGAAGGTCTTGTATCTGTGGTACAAGATATTCTAAAAGAAGGCATCAAACAAAGTAGCATTATCTCTAAACTAGGAGCCTTATTGATTGTTCCTGTGTTTAAGAAAATAAAAAAACGACTAGATCACACAGAAAATGGCGGAGCACCTCTATTAGGGGTAAATGGTGTATTTATTATTTGCCATGGTAGCTCCAAATCTAAGGAAATTATGACAGCAATTAAAATTGCTGGAGATCTAGTAGAACGGAAATTGATTGAACATATTTCCTCAAGTATTGAAGAAGAAGGGACCCTAACATATGACAATGCTGAATAAGCCAGTCGGAATTATTGGTACCGGTAGCTATGTGCCAGAAAAAGTTCTTACAAATGCAGACTTAGAAAAAATGGTAGATACTAGCGATGCTTGGATTCAAGAAAGAACCGGCATTAAAGAACGTAGAATTGCACCAGAAGGTGTAAATGCTTCAGATATGGCTACAGAAGCGGCAAAAAAAGCCTTAGAAGCTGCTAAGTTAACAGCAGAAGATATCGATTGTATCATTGTTGCCACATTAACAGGCGATATGGCAATTCCATCTACAGCATGCTTAGTCCAAGCTAATTTAGGCGCTACAAAAGCAGCAGCCTTTGATTTATCTGCAGCTTGCTCAGGATATGTATACTCTTTGATTACAGCTAGTTCCTATATCAATGCAGGATTGTTTAAAAATGTGCTTGTAGTAGGTGTTGAAGTATTATCTCGTGTAGTAAACTGGGAAGATCGCAATACATGTGTTCTTTTCGGTGACGGTGCTGGAGCCGCTGTAGTATCTTCAGTAGAAGAAGGCTATGGTATGCTCGGTATGGATATGGGGGCTGACGGAAGTGGCGGAATGCATCTATGTATTCCATCTGGAGGTACGGCATTGCCACCGACCACAGAGCGTCGTGAAGAGGGGCTTACCTTCATTCATATGAATGGACAAGAAGTATATAAATTTGCTGTAAAAACAATGGGCAAAACTGTATTGAAAGCGCTAGAAATGGCAAATATGAAAGTGGAAGAATTAGATTTCTTCATTCCACATCAAGCGAATACTCGCATTATCAAATCTGCAGCAGATCGTTTGCATCTGACAGAAGATAAAGTATTTATTAATTTACCTAAGTATGGAAACACATCAGCAGCATCCATTGCGATTGCTTTAGATGAAGCAGTACGTGCAGGAAAATTGCAAAAAGGTGATAATCTTGCCGTTGCTGGATTTGGTGCAGGATTAACTTGGGCAAGTCTAGTAATGAAATGGTGCTAAGGAGGAAAAGATGATTAAGACTGATATTTGTGATTTGTTAGGGATAGAGTATCCCGTTCTTCAAGGTGGTATGGCTTGGTTAGGTACAGCTGAATTAGCAGCTGCTGTATCTGAAGCAGGTGGTTTGGGAATTATTGGTGCAGGACATATGCCTCCTGATGTATTCCGTGCAGAAATTCATAAATTAAAAGAACGCACAAGCAAGCCATATGGTTGTAACATTATGTTAATGTCTCCATTTGTGAATGAAGTTATGGAAGTTGCTTTAGAAGAACGCGTACCAGTCATCACAACTGGAGCAGGTAATCCATCCGCATGGGTACCAGCTTTCAAAGAAATCGGTACAAAAGTAATTCCTGTAGTAGCTTCTGTATTATTAGCGAAACGTTTACTTCGTGGCGGTATCGATGCAGTCATTGCAGAAGGTACTGAGTCTGGCGGTCACGTAGGAGATATTACAACTATGTGCTTAATCCCTCAAATCGTAGATGCTGTGGACGTACCTGTTATTGCAGCTGGTGGTATTGCAGATGGTCGCGGTATGGCAGCAGCCTTAGCATTGGGCGCTAGTGCAGTTCAAATGGGCTCTCGTTTCGTAGTATCTGAAGAATGTATTGCCCATGAAAACTATAAAGAAGCTGTATTGAAAGCAAAAGATCGTTCCACGGTGATGACAGGTTTGACAACAGGTCATCCAGTTCGTATCATTGAGAATTTATTAGCTCGTAAATATCAATCCCTTGAGTTCAGTGGCGCACCAAAAGAAGCTCTTGAAAATCTAGGTGCTGGTACACTTAGAAAAGCTGCCATTGAAGGGGAAACTAAAAACGGTTCCGTTATGATTGGACAAATTGCAGGTATGTTGACTGACATTAAACCTTGCGCAACAATCATTCAAGATATTGTTCGTGAAGCAGAAGAAGTAATGTTGAACTTAAAATCTGTTATCCGATAAGCAGGAGGAAACCTTATGAAAACAGCATTTGTATTCCCTGGTCAAGGGTCTCAAAAAGTGGGTATGTTGAAAGATTTGTACGAAGCGTATCCTATCGTAAGAGAGCGTTTTGCACAAGCAGATGAAGCATTGGGATATTCTATTTCACAATTATGTTTTGAAGGTCCAGATACGGAATTAGTAAAAACAGCAAACACACAACCTGCGATTTTAACAGCTAGTGTGGCATGCTATGAAATTTTAAAAGAAAAAGGCTTTACACCTGATATCGTAGGTGGTCATAGCCTTGGTGAATATAGTGCCTTAGTAGCAGCAGGTGTTCTTGATTTTAAAGATGCTGTGTACGTAGTGCATAAACGTGGAGAATATATGCAAGAAGCTGTACCATTGGGTGAAGGCGCAATGGCTGCGATCTTAGCATTACCTCGTGAAGACGTAGTTCGCATCTGTGGAGAAGTAAACGATACTGTAGGCTCTGTGCAAGCGGTTAACTTCAACTGTCCAGGACAAATCGTGATTGCTGGTGCTACAAAAGCCGTAGAAGTAGCAGCTGAAAAAATGAAAGAAGCTGGTGCTAAACGTGCTGTTATGTTGCCAGTAAGCGCTCCTTTCCACAGTCGTTTAATGGAACCAGCAGCAAAACGTTTACAAGAAGAATTAGACAATATTGAAGTGAAAGATGCTCAAATTCCAGTTGTAGCGAATATTACTGGGGAAATCTTAAAAGATGGAGCTGCTATTAAAGCGGCCTTAGTAAAACAAGCAGCAGCACCAGTACTTTGGGAAGATTGTGTAGCTACAATGGTAGACTTTGGTGCTACAAGATTTGTAGAAGTAGGTCCTGGTAAAGTGTTAACAGGATTCACTAAAAAAATTAACAAAGCAATGGAATTAGCCAATGTTGAAGATGAACCATCCTTAGCAGCAGCGATTGCATTCTTACAAGGAGAATAAAATGAATTTAACAGGTAAAGTAGCTTTAGTTACAGGTGCTTCCCGTGGTATCGGACAAGCCACTGCTATTGAATTAGCAAAAGCTGGAGCAGATGTAGTTGTAAACTTTATTGGTAATGAAGCAGTAGCACAAGAAACTGTTGAAAAAATTGAAGCATTGGGCCGTAAGGCTATCAAAATTAAAGCTAATGTAGGCGATGCAGACGATGTACAAGCCATGGTAGATGAAGCAATTGCGACATTTGGTCATATCGATATTCTTGTAAATAATGCAGGCATCACTCGTGACGGATTATTGATTCGCATGAAAGATTCCGATTGGGATGAAGTATTAAACATTAACTTAAAAGGTGTATACCTTGTGACTAAAGCAGTTGCTAAGCTTATGGTAAAACAACGTGCTGGTCGCATTATCAATATGACATCTGTATCTGGTGTTACTGGTAATGTGGGTCAGGCCAATTATGCCGCTGCTAAAGCAGGGGTAATTGGCTTTACCAAAACTTGTGCCAAAGAATTAGCAGCTCGTGGTATTACTGTAAATGCAGTAGCACCAGGATTTATTGAAACAGCAATGACAGATGTGTTACCTGAAAAAATTAAAGAAGGTATTGCAGCTACTGTGCCGTTTGGTCGCATGGGTCAACCGGAAGAAATTGCTAGTGTAGTAACGTTTTTAGCGTCTGACTTTGCAAGTTATATTACTGGCCAAGTTCTCAATGTAGACGGCGGAATGGTGATGTAAACGCAAGATTCTATACATAGACTACATGAAAGGAGGTGTACGTAATGAGCACATTTGACAAAGTAAAAGCTATTGTTGTTGAACAATTGGGCGTTGACGAATCTGAAGTGGCTATCGATTCCACTTTCATCGATGATTTGGGCGCTGACTCTCTTGACATCGTTGAATTGATCATGGCATTTGAAGAGGAATTCAATATTGAAATCCCTGATGATGTTGCTGAAAAAATCAAAACTGTAAAAGATACAGTTGATTACATCGATTCTACAAAATAAGTCTAAGCACTTATGCACCACAAAGGGGGCCTCGGCTCCCTGAGTGGATTTGCACATAGGAGGAATAATAGTGAAACTCCCTGAACTTAAAATAGGGAAATTGGTAGCCAAAGTACCGGTAATTCAAGGTGGAATGGCAATCCGATTGTCTACAGCTCGGTTGGCTGCAGCAGTTGCAAATGAAGGTGGTATCGGCCTGATTGCAGCATCTGGCATGCCTTTTGATGAATTACGATACGAAATACAATTAGCAAGAAAATTATCGCCTACGGGCATTATCGGTATAAATGCAATGGTAGCCGCTACAGAATTTTTAGGCCTTGTAAAAACGGCCATTGAGGAGGGCATTGACCTCGTAGTAGCTGGCGCTGGATTTTCCAGAGATATGTTTGCCTTAGGTCGTGAATCTGGTACACCTATTGTACCAATCGTATCCACTCCTAAATTAGCTCGTATTTCTGAAGGATTAGGAGCCTCCGCTGTGATCGTGGAAGGTTGTGAAGCAGGTGGTCACTTAGGTACAGATCGCTCCTCTCGTGAATTAGTACCTGAAGTAGTGGCGGCTGTGAAAAATATTCCAGTCATCGGTGCTGGTGGGGTTCTTGATGGAGCAGATATTGTGGAGATGATTAAACTTGGTGCTAGTGGAGTGCAAATGGGAAGCCGTTTTGCTGCTAGTGTGGAGTGTAATGCCTCTGATGAATTGAAAAAAATGTACGTTCGTGCAGATGCTCCAGATGATATTGTCTTGATCCAAAGTCCAGTAGGACTTCCAGGACAAGCGTTGCGTAATAAGTTTGCAGAAACAGTATTAGATGGTACAGTACCGCCACCTACAGAGTGTCATCGATGCTTAAAGCATTGTTCTCACAAATTCTGTATTATTAAAGCCCTTTCACGTGCTCAACAAGGTGACGTGGAAACGGGATTAGTGTTCTCGGGTAATAATATGCGTAAAGTAGACTCCATATTACCTGTGAAAGAGATTTTTGCTCGCCTAGTTTCAGAGGCAGCAGCCATTGATTAAATGAGATTATAAAGAGGTGGAATAATGGAAAGACGTGTTGTTATTACTGGTTTAGGTGCTGTGACACCAGTGGGAATCGGTAAAGATGACTTTTACAATGCATTGCTACGTGGCGAATCTGGTATCGGTCCAATTACTCGATTTGATGCAAGTGATTATGCAACTCGTATTGCAGGTGAAATTAAAGATTTCGATCCAACACAATTTGGAATTGATAAAAAAGAAGCGCGCCGTATGGACCGCTCTGCAGCATTTGCTATTGCAGCGGCAGTGCTTGCGCAAAAAGATGCTGATTTAGATTTAGACAAAGAAGAAGCAGATCGTTGTGGTACTGTAGTTGGTACTGGTATTGGTGGTATTGATTCTATCCATGATGTATATGTGACTTTATTTGAAAAAGGTCCAGGTCGTGTAAGTCCATTTGCAGTACCTATGATGATTGCAAACATGGTATCTGGTCGTGTATCTATTCAATTAGGCTTAAAAGGACCAGTAGAAACTGTTGTTACAGCGTGTACTTCTGGTACAAATGCGATTGGTGAAGCATTCCGCATGATTGCACATGGTCAAGCAGACGTAATGTTTGCTGGTGGTACAGAGGCGGCAGTTTCTCCAGCAGCAGTAGCTGGTTTCGCATCTATGAAAGCTATGTCTACACGTAATGATGAACCTACAAAAGCATCTCGTCCATTTGCAGCTGATCGCGATGGATTCGTAATGGGCGAAGGTTCTGGTATCGTTGTATTAGAAGAATTAGAACATGCAAAAGCACGTGGTGCTCATATCTACGCAGAAGTAGTGGGATATGGTACAAATGGTGATGCATATCATATTTCTTCTCCAGCACCAGGTGGTACACAAGCTCGCAAATGCATGGAATTAGCATTGAATGATGCAGGTATCAAACCTGAAGAAGTTGATTATATTAATGCCCATGGTACATCTACATCCATCAATGATGCAAATGAAACATTGGCAATCAAACAATTATTTGGAGATCATGCTAGTAAATTAGCAGTAAACTCCACAAAATCTATGACAGGTCACTTATTAGGTGCTGCTGGTGCTATTGAAGCAATTGTTATGGCAATGGCTATTGAGACTGGCAAAGTGCATCCAACAATTAACCTTGATAATCCAGATCCAGAATTGGATTTAGATTATGTATCTGATGGAGCTCGTGATATGAAAGTTGATGTAGCTCTTTCCAACTCCTTCGGTTTTGGTGGACACAACGGAACTATCGTTGTTCGTCGTTACGAGGCGTAATTGTGAATGCTCCTAAAAGTAGCAAAGTAACTAGCAAGGCTCGTGAAGCATTACTTCACGAGCTTATTGCGAATTTACATTTGCCTTTACGCAATATAAGTACATTAAATCGTGCTTTGACACATTCTTCCTATGCGAATGAACATAAATTATCCCATGAATATCATAATGAACGATTAGAGTTTTTAGGGGATGCAGTGTTAGATCTTATTATAGGAGAATATTTATTTACTACATATCCAGAAATGACTGAGGGTGAACTGACCCGTTTAAAAGCATGCACCGTCTGTGAAGGTTCTTTAGCAGAATGTAGTCGTACTCTAGACTTAGGAAAATATTTACGCTTAGGTAGAGGCGAGCGGCATTGTGGTGGAGCCAATAGAAACTCCATTTTGGCAGATACTTTTGAGGCTGTCTTAGGGGCTATCTACCTAGAGTGTGGTTATGATGTGGGAAAACAGTTTGTTTTGAGTCATTTGCATGGATATATGAATATGGCACTTTCCGGGAAAGTAGGAAAAGATTTTAAAACATTGCTCCAAGAGTTAGTACAACAAAAAGGGGAATGTGTGATACGGTATCATGTTATCGATGAAGAGGGACCGGATCATGATAAATTCTTTACTATGGAAGTAGTCATCGATGGAGTCCCATCAGGTGTAGGTTCTGGGCGAAATAAAAAAGTGGCAGCCCAAGCAGCAGCTAAAGAGGCTTATGAAAAGCTTATACAATAGTAAGGATTGAGGGGTGGGGAACCACTCCTTTTTCTATATGATACATAGGAGGCAGTTATGAGGAACAGCAAAAAAGAGAAAACTAGATTACTTCCATTTTTTATTCCTCATATTGGCTGCCCATATATTTGTGTATTTTGTAATCAGTCACGTATATCAGGACAACAAGAGATGGTCAGTCCAGAAATCATTCGTTCTTCCATACAAAGAGCCGTATCAGAACAAGGATATAGTGGACAATGGGAAGTAGCTTACTTTGGTGGTAGCTTTACGGCGATACCACAAGAAATGCAAGATACATTATTGGAACCAGCTAAAGAAGCATTTCAACAAGGAATAGTTCAAGGAATTCGTTTGTCTACTCGTCCTGATGCTATCAGAGAAGATCGATTGAAAGAGCTCTTTACTAGTGGTGTAAGAACCATTGAATTAGGAGTACAAACATTAGAGGAATCCATGCTAGTAGAAGCTAAACGAGGGCATACGGTAGAAGATGTGGAACAGGCGTGTAAGATGATACGTGAAGAAGGAATAACTTTAGGTATACAATTACTCCCGGGGTTACCTGGCGAAACTTGGACTACTTTAGTAAAAACGGCGGTGAAAGCCGGTCAATTGCAGGCCGACTTATGTCGCATTTATCCTGTGATTGTCATTGAAGATACAGAACTAGCTGATCGAGTTCGTGAAGGTAGTTATGTACCATTAACAATAGAACAAGCGGTAGCCTATAGTGCTTTTTTAAAATCCTATTTAGAAGGCAAAGGTACACAGATCATACGTGTAGGATTACAAAGTACAGAAGATTTTGATGCTGGTCGTGGTATTGTAGGAGGACCCTATGCTCCTGCCTTTGGAGAATTGGTAGTCAATTATGAATGGCTTCAAGCTATCCAGCAAACCATAGAAGAACACCTAGAAGTATTTGGTGTGATTCATAAGGTCATTGTAGAATATCCAAGACCTTTCACATCAAAGATACGTGGATTGAAGAACAGAAATATAGAGTATTTTGGACAGGAATATAAGCAGATAGAATGGACTTGGCAAGAAAAACAGGAAAATAATAATACTGGAGTATTGCATGTCATGATAGATCATATACTATATAGCTTGGTTCTTTAAATAGTGGGTTATGGTTATACAACAATGGATTAACTAATATTCTGTAGAGAGAGAGTATGTGATGAGAGGTTGGAAATAGGTGTCAGGTTAGGATATAGTATGAACAATATATTATATTGTGTAAATTTGAAACATACCTATGTATACATAGAAAGGAAGCAGTCATGCAATTATTGCGACTAGAAATGAAAGGATTCAAGTCCTTTGCTGATAAAACGGTAGTGTCTTTTTCTCCAGGCATGACTGGGATTGTAGGCCCTAATGGTAGTGGTAAAAGTAATATTACTGATGCGATTCGCTGGGTTTTAGGGGAATCGAATGTACGCCATTTGCGTGGACAAAAAGCAGAAGATATTATTTTTTCTGGCACAGAAGCTCGTCGTCCTCACAATACGGCAGAGGTAAACTTAATTTTTGATAACAGTGATGGCACTTTGGGCAAAGAATTAGCAGAAGTTGTTATCACACGCCGTATGTATCGCAATGGTGAAAGTGAATTCCAAATCAATAAGAGAAATTGCCGGTTAAAAGATATTCATCTATTATTGGCTGATACAGGCTTAGGTAAAGGTTCTATGGCCATCATCGGGCAGAATCGTATCGATGCTATCTTGAATAGTAAACCAGAAGAACGTCGCTTAATATTTGAAGATGTGGCAGGTATCTCTCGCTTTAAAATGAATAAAGAAGATGCTATTCGGCGTATCAATAGTACAGATCGTAATATGGAACGATTAGATGATGTGATGAGTACGCTAGGAGATCAATTAGTAGAATTAGAGGCGAAAGCTAATGTAACACGTGAGTACAATACATTATCACAGGATAAGCGTAGCTATGATGGAGCTATTGCTTTTCATGAATATAAAACGGCGGATCGTTTATTTACACGCCAAGAAAATGAAAACTTATCCTACCTTCGTGAGCAAGAAGAATTAGAAACTAGCTTAGATACAATTCAAGAGACTTATAAAACCACACAAAATGAGCTTCAATCATTTCGTGAAACCCACCGAAGTATGGAAGATGAATATGCCACTTTACAAGGTAAATTAGGGGAACTGACTGGACAAATTGAAGTAGCTCGCTTAAAAGAAGCCAATATGGTAGAAGAGTTAAAAGGTGGAGAAGAACAGTTAAGAACTTGGAAGGAAGAACTGAAAGTTAAAGCACAACAATATGATTGTGACTTGACATCTTTGAAAGACCAAGAAAGTAACTTAACATCCATTGGACAAGATGTAAAACAAGCGGAATCTAATTTGCAAAGCACTCGAGACTCTCTTAGTCAAGTGAAGGCTAATTTAGATGGTATGCGCATAGCGGAGCAACATGCTCATGAGCGTCATATTCGTGTTGTTCGTGAGTTGGAAGAAGCTCGCCATCAATTAGCAAGAGCGGAAGAGTTAGAAACACAAAAGAAAGATGATGCGCAACGTTTGAAGGCTACTTTACAAGATAT
>NZ_AFUJ01000033.1:0-1233 GCF_000221605.1 Veillonella sp. oral taxon 780 str. F0422
GGAAGCGAAGCCGCGAGGTGGAGCAAACCCCAGAAACAAGCTCTCAGTTCGGATCGTAGGCTGCAACTCGCCTACGTGAAGTCGGAATCGCTAGTAATCGCAGGTCAGCATACTGCGGTGAATACGTTCCCGGGCCTTGTACACACCGCCCGTCACACCACGAAAGTCGGAAGTACCCAAAGCCGGTGGGGTAACCTTCGGGAGCCAGCCGTCTAAGGTAAAGTCGATGATTGGGGTGAAGTCGTAACAAGGTAGCCGTATCGGAAGGTGCGGCTGGATCACCTCCTTTCTAGGGAGACATACACTAGCACAAGATGCTAGATGTCACACTAGGTCGACACTTTGGTGTAATGGATAGACGTAGCATATGCGCTAGCTGTATCCAACCTTAATTGTTCAGTTTTGAGAGATTATCTCTCATATGTAGGCCTATAGCTCAGCTGGTTAGAGCGCACGCCTGATAAGCGTGAGGTCGGTGGTTCAAGTCCACTTAGGCCTACCATTTTAATATATTACCTTTTCATGGGGGCGTAGCTCAGTTGGGAGAGCACCTGCCTTGCAAGCAGGGGGTCAGGAGTTCGAATCTCCTCGTCTCCACCATGTTCTTTGAAAACTGCATAGAAGATAATAAATTATTTATGATTTGGTCTCTTAGAGTTGACTCTAAGGGTTAGACCAAGCACATAGATTCTCTAAATTAACTTATAAGGTGAGAGCATCCGAAAGGATGACTCTAAAGCAAAAGACATAACCATATGTCGCTATCAAGTAAAGATAGTAAGGGCATACGGTGGATGCCTTGGCTATACTGGCCGAAGAAGGACGCGGTAAGCTGCGAAAAGCTACGGAGAGGTGCAAGCGACCATTGACCCGTAGATATCCGAATGGGGGAACCCGGCAGAGAAAAGCTCTGTCACCCATACCAGAGAGTATGAGGAGGGCACCTGGGGAACTGAAACATCTAAGTACCCAGAGGAAAAGTAATCAAACGAGATTCTCTTAGTAGCGGCGAGCGAACGGGGAAGAGCCCAAACCGGACTGGTTCGCCAGACCGGGGTTGAGGACTGCTAACAAGCATAAATGGGATAGACGAACCGACTTGGAACGGTCGGCCGAAGAAGGTGAAAGCCCTGTAGTCGAAATCCTGCATATGTGGAGCAGTATCCAGAGTACCACGAGACACGTGAAACCTTGTGGGAAGCAGGGGGGACCACCCTCCAAGGCAAAATACCA
>NZ_AFUJ01000032.1:0-33317 GCF_000221605.1 Veillonella sp. oral taxon 780 str. F0422
CGGATCGTAGGCTGCAACTCGCCTACGTGAAGTCGGAATCGCTAGTAATCGCAGGTCAGCATACTGCGGTGAATACGTTCCCGGGCCTTGTACACACCGCCCGTCACACCACGAAAGTCGGAAGTACCCAAAGCCGGTGGGGTAACCTTCGGGAGCCAGCCGTCTAAGGTAAAGTCGATGATTGGGGTGAAGTCGTAACAAGGTAGCCGTATCGGAAGGTGCGGCTGGATCACCTCCTTTCTAGGGAGACATACACTAGCACAAGATGCTAGATGTCACACTAGGTCGACACTTTGGTCACTTTTATTGTTCAGTTTTGAGAGGTCAACTCTCAAAAGTTAGTATTGACAAGTAGTGAAATGCTTTATATACTTACTAAGCACTATTTTCTAAGAAAATCGATGGATAACAAGGAAAACGAATGAGGCGAAGTCGAAGCGTAATGGTAATTACGTGAGACAAGCGGAATGAGTTTGACGAAGTTAGGCGTGATTTTATAGAAAATGAAGATGTTCTTTGAAAACTGCATAGAAGATAATAAATTATTTATGATTTGGTCTCTTAGAGTTGACTCTAAGGGTTAGACCAAGCACATAGATTCTCTAAATTAACTTATAAGGTGAGAGCATCCGAAAGGATGACTCTAAAGCAAAAGACATAACTATATGTCACTATCAAGTAAAGATAGTAAGGGCATACGGTGGATGCCTTGGCTATACTGGCCGAAGAAGGACGCGGTAAGCTGCGAAAAGCTACGGAGAGGTGCAAGCGACCATTGACCCGTAGATATCCGAATGGGGGAACCCGGCAGAGTGAAGCTCTGTCACCCATACCAGAGAGTATGAGGAGGGCACCTGGGGAACTGAAACATCTAAGTACCCAGAGGAAAAGTAATCAAACGAGATTCTCTTAGTAGCGGCGAGCGAACGGGGAAGAGCCCAAACCGGACTGGTTCGCCAGACCGGGGTTGAGGACTGCTAACAAGCATAAATGGGATAGACGAACCGACTTGGAACGGTCGGCCGAAGAAGGTGAAAGCCCTGTAGTCGAAATCCTGCATATGTGGAGCAGTATCCAGAGTACCACGAGACACGTGAAACCTTGTGGGAAGCAGGGGGGACCACCCTCCAAGGCAAAATACCAGTATGGACCGATAGCGCATAGTACCGTGAGGGAAAGGTGAAAAGCACCCCGGGAGGGGAGTGAAAGAGAACCTGAAACCGTATGTCTACAAACAGTCGAAGACCGTATAATTGCAGGTCGACGGCGTGCCTATTGAAGAATGAACCGGCGAGTTACTGTCACTAGCGAGGTTAAGCGGAAAACGTGGAGCCGAAGCGAAAGCGAGTCTGAATAGGGCGAAGAGTTAGTGGTAGTAGACCCGAAACCGTAGTGATCTATCCATGGCCAGGTTGAAGCACAGGTAAAATTGTGTGGAGGACCGAACTCGTGAGCGTTGAAAAGCTTTGGGATGAGTTGTGGATAGGGGTGAAATGCCAATCGAACACGGAGATAGCTGGTTCTCCCCGAAATAGCTTTAGGGCTAGCCTCATGGTAAAGAGTATAGGCGGTAGAGCTCTGATCGGGCTAGGGCCCACACCGGGTACCGAACCTAGTCAAACTACGAATGGCTATACTTATACATGGGAGTCAGACTATGAGTGATAAGGCCCATAGTCAAGAGGGAAACAGCCCAGACCACCGACTAAGGCCCCCAATGCTGCATTAAGTGGCAAAGGATGTGGAGTTTCCAAAACAACCAGGATGTTGGCTTAGAAGCAGCCACCATTTAAAGAGTGCGTAATAGCTCACTGGTCGAGAGACTCTGCGCCGAAAATGTCCGGGGCTAAAATGCAGAGCCGAAGTCGTGGCAATGGTAGTAATACCATTGGGTAGGGGAGCGTTCTTATTGGATTGAAGCAGTACCGGAAGGAGCTGTGGACTGGTAAGAAGTGAGAATGCCGGTATGAGTAGCGAAAAGAAAGGTGAGAATCCTTTCCACCGAAAGCCTAAGGGTTCCTGAGCAACGATCGTCGTCTCAGGGTAAGTCGGGACCTAAGCCGAGGCGGAAAAGCATAGGCGATGGACAACAGGTTGAAATTCCTGTACTAGTATGAATTGTTTGATCGATGGAGTGACGCAAACAGGTAGGTTAGCATGCGATTGGAAGTGCATGTTTAAGCGTGTAGGTTGAGTAATAGGTAAATCCGTTACTCTAAAAGCTGAGGCGTGATGACGAGCTCAAAAGAGCGAAGTAATTGATCCTAAGTTGCCGAGAAAAGCTTCTAGGTAGAGACATACTACCCGTACCAAAACCGACACAGGTAGGCGGGGAGAGAATCCTAAGGTGCGCGGGAAAACCCTCGTTAAGGAACTCGGCAAAATGCATCCGTAACTTCGGGAAAAGGATGACCCATGTAGTGTGAAAGCTTGTAACGGCTCTAGCATGAATGGGTGGCACAAGAGAGGCGCAAGCGACTGTTTACCACAAACACAGGTGCCTGCTAAAGCGAAAGCTGACGTATAGGTGCTGACACCTGCCCGGTGCTGGAAGGTTAAGAGGAGGGGTTAGGAGTAATCCGAAGCTCTGAATTGAAGCCCCAGTAAACGGCGGCCGTAACTATAACGGTCCTAAGGTAGCGAAATTCCTTGTCGGGTAAGTTCCGACCCGCACGAAAGGTGTAACGACTTGCGCACTGTCTCAACGAGGGACCCGGTGAAATTGAAGTACCTGTGAAGATGCAGGTTACCCGCGACTGGACAGAAAGACCCCATGGAGCTTTACTGTAACTTAGGATTGATTTTAGTTAATGAATGTACAGGATAGGTGGGAGACGTAGAAGCTAGGGCGCTAGTCTTAGTGGAGTCGCTGTTGGGATACCACCCTTTGATTAATTGAAATCTAACGGGAAGAGTAACGACCTTCCGGACAGTCCTAGGTGGACAGTTTGACTGGGGCGGTCGCCTCCTAAAGAGTAACGGAGGCGCCCAAAGGTTCCCTCAGAGCGGACGGAAATCGCTCGAAGAGTGTAAAGGCAGAAGGGAGCTTGACTGCGAGACCAACAAGTCGAGCAGGGACGAAAGTCGGGCTTAGTGATCCGGTGGTGCCGAGTGGAAGGGCCATCGCTCAACGGATAAAAGCTACCCTGGGGATAACAGGCTAATCTCTCCCAAGAGTCCATATCGACGGGGAGGTTTGGCACCTCGATGTCGGCTCATCACATCCTGGGGCTGAAGTAGGTCCCAAGGGTTCGGCTGTTCGCCGATTAAAGTGGTACGTGAGCTGGGTTCAGAACGTCGTGAGACAGTTCGGTCCCTATCCATCGCGGGCGAAAGAAACTTGAAGGGGGCTGCTCCTAGTACGAGAGGACCGGAGTGGACGAACCGCTAGTGTACCAATTATCCTGCCAAGGGTACAGTTGGGTAGCTACGTTCGGGACGGATAAACGCTGAAAGCATCTAAGCGTGAAACCAGCCTTGAGATGAGGTTTCTCATAGCATAAGCTAGTAAGATCCCATGTAGACGACATGGTTGATAGGCCAGGTGTGGAAGTGCTGCAAGGCATGGAGCTGACTGGTACTAATAGATCGAGGGCTTTACTTAAACAAAAACTTGTAAGTTAACATATTATCTTTCTATGTAGTTTTCAGGGAACACCCTGACAAATTCAGTGACGATGGCTACGAGGAACCACCTGTTCCCATCCCGAACACAGTAGTTAAGCTCGTAAACGCCGAAAGTACTTGGCTGGAAACGGCCTGGGAGGATAGGAAGTTGCTGATTAAACTTAGCGGGGGCTAGCATCTGCTAGCCCAGCTAAAAACTTGGTTCTGCTACAAGAATCACTTGACAAAGTATCAACTTTACGTTATACTGAGTAAGTCGTAAAGATAGGGGTATAGCTCAATTGGTAGAGTAGCGGTCTCCAAAACCGTTGGTTGTGGGTTCAAGTCCTACTGCCCCTGCCAACTAAATTACATATGACTCAGTAGCTCAGCTGGATAGAGTGTTTGACTACGAATCAAAAGGTCGGGGGTTCGAATCCCTCCTGGGTCACCATCTTATGCGGGAGTGGCGGAATTGGCAGACGCACCAGACTTAGGATCTGGCGCCATTGGCGTGGGGGTTCAAGTCCCTTCTCCCGCACCAATTTTAAAGATAAGCGAATAGTTATATTCGCTTTTTTTGTATATCTAGTGTAAGAATATAAATTTAAGTGTTGATACAAGGAGGTTGCTATGAAAGTTACAGACTTAAGCTTTTTAGCATCTGCGGTTTCTGGTTTACGTGAAACTCGTTGGAACAAAGAAATATTCAAAGCCTTTTTCTTCGGTCTTACTGTAGGTGCATATTTAATTTATGCAGCCCTTCATTATATTGAAGAGTCCACGAATACGGCGATTAAAGAAAACCTAGAATAATCACAGGGGCTATAGATAACTATAGCTCTTTTTCATATAAGAAAGGAAATACTATATGTCGATGACATATAAGCCTATATTAGATATAAAAGGGACTATGAAGGATATTGTAGACTCTTTTTATAAAAAAGGAGCTACCCAAATCTATGGATTAGGAGGATCACAGAAATCTTTTCTGTATAGTCAAGCTACATTAGAAGGTGAGCAAAGACCAACCCTTATTGTGACCCATGATAAAACCCATAAAGAGTTGTGGGAAAGGGATATACAATGTCTATTACCATATGCTAAAGTATTATCTTATCCTATTGTGGATCGCTCCCTTTCACAATGGACGGCAAAAAGTTTAGATACACAGGCAAAACGGATGGAGACCTTAGGAAATCTAGCTTTGGGCAAACCAGTGATTGTATTAGCTACTATAGAAGAAGCTAGTCAATTTGTAGGCGAACCTTGTACCGTGTTAGATCATATGTTAACGCTTCAGGTAGAGCAAGACATAGATCAGCAAATCCTGTTAGAAAAATTAGTACAAATTGGATATGAACGAGTGGACCAGGTGGAATATCGTGGTCATTTTAGCGTGCGTGGAGATATTTTAGATGTATTTCCTATCCAAAGTGAATTTCCTTTTCGTCTTGAATTTTTTGGCGATACGATTGATACTATGCGTCAGTTCAATGTGGATACGCAACGCTCTATGGGGGAAACTTCGGAATGTATGGTCTTACCTATACACGCGGATAATGATGAGGAAACTTGCTCTATACTCTCTTATTTAAGTAGTGGCGTATTAATTTTAGACGAGCCAAAACGGTTAGAAGAAGCGTTAGGTAAAGTTCATAAAGAAGATGCGTCGAATGAAGAGTTATATCTGCGTTGGAAGGATTGGAAGGCATCTTCTCAGGCGTATACCACTATTTTATTCAGTATGATGCAACGCTCTGCAGGATGGGGGAAGATACAGACCATCGGTATGATGGGAAAATCTATTGCCTCCTATGAACGTCAAATTCCTATGCTTATGGATGATATTAAGTTTAATGCATCCTTGAATAGACAAATCGTATTGGTGTTACACAATCAGCAACGCCGTGAAGCAATAGAAAGTGCGTTACTTGAAAATAAGATATCCTATGTGTATCGAGATACATGGGAATGGACAGCACCTGCAGTTCTTATTGTGGAGGGCATACTTTCAGAGGGATTTGAATTACCACATTCAAATCTAACGGTCATCACAGAAGGGAATATTTTTGGCTTTCAGAAGAAAAAAATTCGTAAGAAAGTAGATAAAGGTCAGGAGATTAAATATTTTACCGATATTACCGTTGGGGATTATGTAGTACATAGCATCCATGGTATTGGTAAATATCGAGGACTGAAGACCATAGAGACGGAAGGCATTCATCGAGATTATATTGAAATTGATTACGCTGGTACAGATCGTTTATTTTTACCGGCAGACCATTTGGATCAATTACAAAAATATATTGGTAATGAAGGAGTTACGCCCAAACTACATAAAATGGGGGGTAAGGAATGGATTAAGACAAAATCGAAAGCCCAAAAATCTATTGATAATTTAGCAGATACCTTAGTAGAGTTGTATGCGAAACGAGAACTTATAGAGGGCTATGCATTTTTACCAGACCAACCATGGCAACGAGAGTTTGAAGACCAGTTCCCGTATGAAGAGACCGATGACCAATTACAAGCGATTCAAGAGATTAAGGCGTCGATGGAATTACCACGCCCTATGGACCGACTGTTATGTGGGGATGTTGGATTCGGTAAAACAGAAGTGGCTATGCGCGCTATGTTTAAAGCTGTTATGAGCGGTAAGCAAGTGGCTATGTTAGTACCCACAACGGTGCTTTCAGAGCAACATTTTAAAACATTTATGTATCGATTCTCACAATTTGGAGTGCGCGTAGAAGTGTTAAATCGATTCCGGTCAGCGAAAGAAAAGAAGGATATTATTAAGGCTGTACAAGATGGACAGGTAGATATCTTAATCGGCACACATGCGTTATTAAGTAAGAAAATTCAATTCCAAAAGTTAGGCCTATTAGTAGTAGATGAAGAACAACGATTTGGGGTGGCACAAAAAGAAAAGTGGAAACAATGGGCTACTAATATTGATATTTTAACCCTCAGCGCTACGCCAATTCCAAGGACCTTGCACATGTCCTTGGTAGGGGTTCGTGAAATGAGTGTCATCCATACGCCACCGATGGAACGATTACCAGTGCAAACCTATGTTGTAGAGTTTGATATGCAAGTAGTGACGGAAGCTATTCGTCGTGAGCTACAACGAGGTGGACAGGTATATTTTGTGTACAATAAGGTACAGTCTATTGCGCATATGGAAGAACAGTTACAGCGAGCTATGCCAGACCTACGCATTGCAGTGGCTCATGGACAAATGGCGGGGACCATGATGGAACATGTGATGCAGGATTTTACAGAAGGACAATATGATGTGCTCTTATGTACTAGTATTATTGAAACGGGCTTAGACATTCCAAACGCCAATACCATTATTATTTACGATGCAGATCATTTGGGCTTGTCACAGTTGTATCAAATGCGCGGACGAGTAGGGCGTTCTAGTCAACGGGCGTATGCATATTTTATGTATCGCCCAGATAAGGTGTTAAATGAAAGTGCCGAAAAACGGTTGAAGGCCATCCAGGAATTTACCGAATTAGGCGCAGGATTTAAGTTAGCTATGCGCGACATGGAAATTCGAGGGGCAGGCAATTTATTAGGTGCGCAACAACATGGTAATATCGCAGCTGTCGGCTTTGCTATGTATGCTGCCATGTTAGAAGAAGCGATTGCAAAAGCCCAGAAAAAAGATATGCCAGACCGACCATTACTAGCACCAGTGGTGGATGTAGGCATAGATGCCTTTATCGATAGTGATTATATTCATGATGAGGCACGAAAGATTTCTGTGTATCAACGATTACTACAAATTGATACAAAAGCTGGTTTAGACGATTTTGTAGATGAATTAATTGACCGTTTTGGATCTCCTACAAAACCAGTGGAACGTCTGATTAAATTGGCCATGATTAAGGAACGAGCTCGTGCTTTAGGCATGAAGAGTGTCATTCGTAAGGATGGGAATATTCTCTTTACTTGGCAAGATGAGTCTAAAATGGAAGACTGGGATATGGGTGCCATCAGTGAAGATATATGGAAACATATGAAACATCGAGGCTCAAACCCCACTGTATGGGCCTATACATTACAATCTGGCGATGTAATCCGCCAAGTAGAACAAGTACTGAGTGAATTTGAACGAAAACTTCCAAAGGAGGGCTAATATGACAGGATTTATGAAAGGAGCTATGATCTTAACCGTAGCAGGGTTATTGGTGAAGGTCATAGGGGCGGTCAGTAAAGTCATTGTAGCCCGTATCTTAGGAGGCGAAGGGGTGGGTCTGTACCAAATGGCCTATTCTTTGTATCAACTAATTATCAGTATTGGAGCAGCAGGATTACCAGTCGCTCTTTCTATTATGATTGCTCGCAAAGTGGGACAAGAGGACTATAGAGGAGCTCGGCATATTTTCAAGGTAGCATTGACTACTATGGGGATGCTAGGTGTATTGCTAAGTGTAGCCTTCTATATTGCTATTCCTTATGTTATCGAAATCGGATTGATTACAGATAACCGAGCAGAAGGTGCGTTATTAGCGGTAGCACCTGCCATTGGGATTGTTTCTTTATTGGCCTGTTTTCGAGGTTATTTTCAAGGATTTCAAAATATGTTGCCTACTGGTATATCACAGGTATGTGAACAGTTAGGGCGTGTACTAGTGATGGTGGGGGCCGCTATCTACTTTTTACCACAGGGGATTGAATTAGCCTCTAGTCGTGCGGCCTTATCTTCTGTCATTGGCGTAGGCTTAGGATTAGTGGTGTTACTGTATTATTATGGTCGAGAATCTAAATTAGAAGGACAAATATTTCCTTTAGAATCACCGAAGACCATTATAAAAGACTTAATGACACTAGCCTTTCCAGTGGCCGTAGCCAATATTATGATACCTCTCATTGGAGCCATTGATTTATGGCTAGTACCACAACAATTGATGCTATCTGGTTATGGCAAAGAAGAGGCCACAACAGCATTTGGATATTTAACAGGCATGGCGACCTCTCTTATCAGCTTGCCTGTTATAGTGACTATGTCCTTAGCCACTAGCTTAGTACCGGCCATATCTAGACTGCATAGAGAACGAGATAGAGAAGAAATCCATCATCGCATGGAGACCGCGCTACGGATGACGAATATTGTAACTATTCCTGCCTTTGTAGGATTGTGTGTATTGGCTACACCGATTTCTCAGATGATGTTTGATACCCCTAATGCAGGTGGATCTATTGCTGTTCTTAGCACTAGCATTTGGCTACTAGGTGTACAACAAGTAACAACAGGTGCCTTACAGGGGTTAGGACGTACGGCGATTCCTATGTTTACGTTACTCTTAGGGGCAGTATTAAAAATTTTATTAAATCTCTATTTAACACCGCAATGGGGGATAGAAGGGGCTGCGTGGGCCACTAATGTAGATTTTGGTATAGCTGCGGTAGCAAACTTGTATATATTGTATCGAAGTACATCATTTACTATTTCTTTCCTAGAAATTGGAAAAATACTATTCTCCTCCTTAGCCATGGGTGGTGGCACAGTGATGTTTTATAACTTTATGAGTACTATCCTATCTAATACCATGAGTGTAGCATTATCTATTCTTTTAGGAATTGTACTATATGTATTAGCACTAAGTATAACGAAAACCATGCAGGTGAAAGAGTTTACAGGTTTGGCAAAACAAGCCATGAAGAAAGGTGGTTCTAAGTGAGTCAAAAAGAAACGAGTTCCTTTACATTGGATCCATTAGTAGATGTATTAGCTGAATTACGAGGCCCTAATGGATGTCCTTGGGATAAATTACAAACACATAGTTCGCTACGTAGATATTTGCTAGAAGAAGTATATGAAACATTAGAAGCCATTGATGAAAAGAATGTGGACCATTTGCGGGAAGAATTAGGAGATTTATTGTTGCAAATCGTATTTCATGCACGCGTGGCAGAGGAAAATGGATATTTTACCATGCAAGATGTGGTGAATGATATTACCGCTAAAATGGTGAGACGTCATCCGCATGTGTTTCAAAGTGCAGATCGAGAAACAGTAGGAGATACATTAGCAACTTGGGAAGAATTGAAAGCAAAAGAAAAAGGGCATGAACGCACATCTATTTTGGATGGAATTTCTCCAGGATTACCAGCTTTATTGCGGGCTCAAAAATTACAAGAGAAGGCAAGTAAAGTGGGGTTCGACTGGCCTAGTGAAGAAGGGGTATGGGCTAAGTTTTATGAAGAAATAGATGAATTTAAGCAAGAAATATTCAAAAAAGACATAGAAAAAGCGGAAGAAGAGGGGGGAGATGTACTTTTTTCCTTGATAAATCTGTTTAAATGGTATAAAATAGTCGGAGAAAACGCACTACACCGCACAAATACAAAGTTTATACGGCGATTTTCTTATGTGGAAAAAAAGGTCCAACAGAGTGGAAACAAATGGGAGGATTTTACTCTCAAAGAGCTAGATGAATTTTGGGAGGCGGCAAAGGTGGAACTTTAATCGCATGATTAAGTTAAAAGAATACTATTTTTAAGGGAGGTTCAATCATGAACAAAACTGAATTAATCGCAAGCGTTGCAGCTAAAGCTGAATTGACAAAAAAAGATGCTGAAAAAGCAGTAAAAGCTTTATTCGACACAATTGGCGAAGCATTAGCTAAAGAAGAAAAAGTACAAGTAATTGGTTTTGGTACTTTCGAAGTTCGTACTCGTGCTGAACGCATTGGCCGCAACCCTCGTACGAAAGAAGAAATGACAATTCCAGCATCCAAATCCCCAGCTTTCAAAGCAGGTAAACAATTAAAAGACCTTGTGAACGCACCAGCTGCTAAAGCATCTACTAAAGTTCGTAAAAAATAATTCAGGATATTCCTAAAATACAAAAAGAACGCTACAGTTCCTCTGCAAATTGATATTTTCTTAGATTTGCATGGAAATGATAGCGTTCTTTTTTATACGTAATATTCATATCTCTTCGAATCTATGATAGAATAGACATAATGTAATTGCTTAGTAAGAATTGGTGAGATAAACATACATCATTAGAGGCTATCTAAAGAAAGGAGGGCACATGGGTCAACGTATTTTAATTGTATCGGCGTCAATTGGTACGGGTCATACGCAAGCGGCACTGGCGATTCAAGAATATTGGCAACAGAAAGATCCAAGTGCAGTCGTGCATCATGTAGACTTTTTAGGGACAGATACATTTTCCTTTGATAACCTATTGAAAGAAACCTATTTTAAAATGTTAGACTTCTTTCCTTTTCTCTATGATATTGTCTATCGTTGGTCTGGTGCTGAATGGAAAGGAAGCGTAGCCCAAACGGTAGTGTCTTGGATGTTAAAGAATCGGATGGAAAAACTCATAGAAAAGGAAGAACCAGATTTAATTGTTTGTACCCATCCATTTCCTTGTGGGGCAGCAAGTGTGTTGAAACGACATCGAAAAATAGAGATTCCTATTGTAGCCGTTATGACTGACTTTGCGGCCCACCAATTTTGGCGCTATGATGAAATCGATGCCTATCATGTAGCTACGCCATCCATGGTGTATGAAGTGTTAAACATGGGTGTACCTTTAGAAAAAATTCATGTCACGGGTATTCCTATTATGCGTCACTTCTTTACACCTTTAAAAGAACCTTATGGCAGTGATTCTTGTAAGAGGGTATTGCTCATGGGTGGTGGACTTGGATTAGGCTGTGTAGAAGAAGCCTTACAACGGTTAGATCATGTACCGGGGATTGATGAAATTCATGTAGTGGCAGGCTTGAACGATGGGTTATATAACTCTTTGCATCATATGAAAGAATCCTTACGAACGCCTATTTCTATATATGGCTATACCAATGAAATCCCTGAATTGATGCGGAAGGCGACGTTGCTTGTGACAAAGCCCGGGGCATTGACTTGTATGGAAGGCGTTACTATAGGCGTACCTATGGTATTTTTCAATGCCATTCCTGGACAAGAAGAAGCTAATGCAGAACTGTTAGAACAAAAGGGCTGTGGCAAATGGGCACGTCATATTGAAAACTTGGATGATGTAGTAGGTGCTTTATTACAAAATCATGAACGCTTACAGGCTATGCATGAAGCAGCGAAGGCTTGGAAAGTAGATGGAGCAGCGGAAATCGTAGCTGCTTGTGAGAACATGCTGACACATAAACAGGGGATGCTTGAATAAAAAGATAACATAATACAGGACTTAGGATGCTGACTAGTATAGCCTCCTACTTATACAGTTGTATTAAGAAAGGCTGTCACAACATGTAAATTACATGGTGCGACAGCCTTTTTGCTGTATTACTCGCTATAGGAGTCCATTTCAGAATCGTAACGCTCAATATTTTCATTGCGAATATCTTGCAAAGTATCTAGCAATTCTTCCGCACTTTCCACACGAAGGAATAATTCTTTTAGTTCCTCTCCATTTGGAAGTGTTACGCTCCATTGAAATGCATCATTATCATCATACACGGATACAATTACAGGTGTATCCATTGCAGTAGGAATACGTCCATCTTCATCGGAAATAATGGCATATTGACCATCTTCCTCTTCGCTACCATCAGATAGTTCGTATAATAGGACGTCCCGTTCGTCAACTTCTACAATTTCAAAACCAATATCTTCAAACTCTTGCTGAACCGTGTCAGTGTCCATGACAACCTCCTTATAAAATAATGAATATGTTACTTTCATTCTAATCCATGACAGTAGGTGTGTCAATGCAAATCTATAGTTTACATACGTGTTAGTACGTACTATAATAAAAATAGAAGTTGTTTTGTATGTAATTAGTAATCTCATGTCTATTTTCGTGAAAGCTGGTGATTATTTTGGTAACACCAAAAGAACTACTAAAAGTATTAAAAAAGGACGGCTGGTATGTTGATCGAATACGAGGCTCACATCATATGTTAAAGCATACGAGTAAAGTGGGGCGTGTTACAGTACCTGTACATAAAGAAGACTTAAAACCTAAAACATTACATACAATATTGAAGCAAGCAGGAATTAAATAAAGTAGTTACGATGAAATAGGAGGTATACTATGAGAAAAGAAATGTATCCAGCAATTTTTAGCAGTGATGGAGATGGAGGATATACAGTCAGCTTTCCAGATTTGCCAGGCTGTGTTACAGAAGGTAATACATTAGCCGAGGCGGTGGACATGGCAGAAGATGCATTGGGACTTTATTTGTATTCTTTGAGTGAAGATAAAGAAGAATTTCCAGCTCCTATGAGTCCAACAGATATACAATGTAGCTCAGGGGAGTTTATTGGGCTAGTAAAATGGGATGAGGAAGCTTATTTAAGAAAGACAGATAATAGAGCTGTGAAAAAAACGCTTACTATTCCTAGTTGGCTTAATCATAAAGCAGAAGAAGAGAATCTTAATTTTTCTAAAATATTACAAAGTGCATTAAAACAAGAACTAGGAATTATATAAACGAGTATGAACATCTTAACATTACAAAATATAGAAAAATCGTATGGCACCCGGCTATTGTTTAAAAACGTAAATGTCACCATAGCGTCTCATCATCGCATTGGCTTAATTGGCGTCAATGGGACAGGTAAAACAACTTTATTGCAGGTGTTGGAAGGAACACAAGAACCAGATACAGGTAGTATAGAACGGAATGGGAAGGCTACGATTCATCGATTGGAACAAGATCCGTATATTGATGAAAGTAGTACCTTGCTAGATAATGTATTATTAGGAGACCATCCTAAACTTTCACTGGTTCGAGATTTTGAAAGAGCTTTACAAGACCCAGAATCCTCGCAGTATATGAAATTATTAGCGCGCATGGATGAAGAAGATGGCTGGGTTGTAGAACAAGAAGCAAAAATGATATTGACACGCCTTGGCTTTCATGATGTACATGGGCCAGCAAACTCATTATCTGGGGGACAACGACGAAGATTAGCATTAGCTAGAGCCTTGGTCTATCCTTGTGATTTATTATTGCTTGACGAACCGACGAACCATTTGGATGAGGCCACCATTGAATGGCTAGAACTATACTTAAAAGATAGAAAAGGGGCTGTATTATTGAGCACCCATGATAGATATTTCCTAGATGCCGTATGTAACACCATATGGGAACTATCGAATCAGACTATATATGAATTTCAAGAGACTTACGAAACCTATGTATCCTTGAAAGAAGAACGAGAAGCACAGTTAGATGCCATTGAGGAAAAGCGCAGAAAACTGATTGCCAGTGAATTACAATGGGTGCGCCGTGGTGCGAAGGCGCGTACCACGAAACAAAAGGCAAGATTGCAACGGTTCGAGCAATTGAAAGCTATGGAAAAACGACAAAAAGTAGGCACTGTGGATCCCGTAGTATTAGCCTCTCGTTTAGGAAATACCATTTTTGATATAGAGCACTTGTCCTTTGCGTATCCTACAGGACGAGAAGTGATTAGAGACTTTACGTACCATATGGTACGTCATGACCGAATTGGTGTGGTAGGACCTAATGGGATTGGTAAGACTACATTGATGAAACTATTTCAAGGAGCCTTGGAACCAACTGGGGGGACTATGGGGCGCGGAGAAACAGTTCGCATTGGATATTTCTCGCAACAATTACCGACCTTTAAAGAGGACCAACGGGTGTTGGACTATATTCGAGAAAATCGCTCGTACTTGCACTTGCCCGATGGCAGTTCCTTAAGTGCAGGTCAATTATTGGAACGATTTTTATTTCCTCCATCACACCATGGTTTGCCAATCCGTAAACTGTCTGGTGGGGAAAAGCGAAGATTATTTTTACTTCGCATTTTAATGGATGCACCCAATGTGTTACTCCTAGATGAGCCTACCAATGATTTAGATATTCCAACCTTAGAAGTCTTAGAAGAGTTCTTAGATTCTTATAGTGGTATTGTCATCACCGTGTGTCATGACCGGTACTTTTTGGACAGAGTGGTAGATAAACTCTTTGTATTCACTGGAGCAGGCCATATCGAGATATACCATGGTGGTTACTCTGATTATGAAGCGGATACGAAGCTAACGAGTGCCATGGGTGGTGATACAAAACGTGGTGTCCTACGTCATGCTGTGCAGGTACAGGGTGGCTCCGCTGGTTCTAGGGAGCAGAATGCGGAACACCATGCCAATGAAAGGATGGTGTTGTATGCTGAAAGTGGAGGTGTACAAAACCTGTCACGTGATATAGGCATAGATGTGAATACTAGTATAAATCCAGAAGCAATAGATGCTACGGTGGATAGCAACGAAGGTGCTAAAAAGAAACTGACCTTAGGGGAGATGAAGGAACTTGAACAACTAGAACTACGCATTGCGGAATTAGAAGGTCTAGTGAAAGCCTATGATGCTATGATTGCTCAAGGGGGTAGTGACTATGAAGCCATTGAAAGTACCATCAAAGAACGAGAACAAGTGGTAGAAGAGTTGGATATGAGTACCTTACGTTGGTTGGAATTGGAGGAGAGAAAATAAGAAAAGCTAAACTACAGATTCTAATTTGTTAGTTACCTATGAAAAAGAACCCCTTAGGGGGTTCCTTTTTGTTATTTCTACAAGTTTATAATTTATAGACAAAATGGCTTATTATCAGTGTTTTAAACAAAATTTGTTTGACATTATAGAGGGATATCGAAAAAAATAGTTGTACTTTTTTAAAATTTATGTTATTATACAAAAGTCTTTTCGATACATTTAAGTAAATGGATATAACAAAATTTTTTAGAATACATATACAAACCATCGATGTTAATTACTAGAGGGAACATGGATACTCTTTTAAAAATATAAAGATGAATTGTATATGCGGAATAAATTTTGTTATATAATTCAGAAAAGATTAAGTAATTTTATGTTTTTAGTAAGAGGTATTAACAATGAAAAAACATTTAGCAGTATTAGCTGCCACAGCAGTATTGGGTGTAACTTCTGCATTCGCGGCAAACCCATTCTCCGATGTAACACCACAAGACTGGGCATACCAAGCAGTAGCTCAATTGGCTTCCCAAGGTATCGTTAACGGCTATCCAGATGGCACATTCAAAGGCCAACAAAACATCACTCGTTATGAAATGGCTCAAATGGTAGCGAAAGCTTTAGTTCGTCAAGATCGTGTTGACGCTGAACAAAACGCTATTATCAATCGTTTAGCTAACGAATTCTCCGCTGAATTGAACAACTTAGGCGTTCGTGTTTCCACACTAGAAAACAAAGTGGGCAACTTCAAATTCACTGGTGATGCACGTGTTCGTTACCAAGGTTCTAATGATCGTGGTAATGACTATGTAAACGTTACAGAAACTAATGTATATGGTGATGTTACTGAAAAAACTAGCAAACGTTCCAAATTTGATTACCGTGGACGTGTGCAATTCGAAGCTACTGTAAACGACAACACTAAAGCAGTAGTTCGTTTAGCAACAGGCGACAAAGAGTTTGGCGCTACAGGAAATCCTGAAACAACTTTAGATCATGTATATGTACAACATAACTTTGGTAAATATGCAACAGCTTCTGTAGGCCGTCAAGATTTAGTAATTGGTAACGGTTTCGCTTATGATGGCATTTTTGAAGGTGCTCAAGCAACATTTGGTAAAGATAAATTAAATGCATCTGTAGCACATGGTTATATGTTAGATGGAGATCTTGCTGAACTTTCTAAAGAAGAGCGTTACCAATCTACAACATACCAAGTAAATGCAAAAGTAGGTAAACATGTAGAAGCAAAAGGTTTCTATGTTCAACAACATGGTGAAGGCTCTGAAAACTTCTTTGGTGGAGCATTAGATACACGTTTTGGTGCAAACAATAAAATTTGGGCGGGTGCTGAATATACTCGCTATGAATCCGCTGGTGAAGACGGAGAAGCTTGGACTGCTGGCATTGGCTATGGTATGTACGATATCTCCAAAGCTGGTTCTTGGGATGTAAAAGCACAATACTTCCGCTTTGGTGAAGATAACCCTGTAAACTCTACTACATATAACTTACCAATGGAATCTGTATATGATTTCAAAGGTTGGTTAGGAACTGTTAACTATGCAGTAGCTAAAAACGTTGGTTTAACAGCTAATGCTCAATTACATGGTAAAAACTTAGTTGGCGATAAATTAGCGAACTACTACCGTGCAGAACTTAACTACAAATTCTAATTTGAAAGTTAACTATAAAAAAGAACTCCTTCGGGGGTTCTTTTTTTCTAGTATTCTAGTTATATAGATTCATGTAAGATATAAAATATAACTATAAAGAATGATAATAATATGGAATTTGCATTATTTCTTGACTTGTGATAGTATAAAAGTAATCCAAGTAGATATAGGGACGGTATAGAAAATTGATTCCATAATGTGAGGAAACATGGACACTCCATTGAAATATCAAGAAATATACATGACCTAATCATATGCTTGGGTATATGTATTTTTTGTTTTTCAAAGAGAGGTAAAAATCATGAAAAAACAATTAGCAGTATTAGCTGCAACAGCAGTATTGGGTGTTACTTCTGCATTCGCAGCAAACCCATTCTCCGACGTAACTCCACAAGATTGGGCATACCAAGCAGTAGCTCAATTGGCTTCCCAAGGTATCGTTAACGGTTACCCAGATGGCACATTCAAAGGCCAACAAAACATCACTCGTTATGAAATGGCTCAAATGGTAGCTAAAGCTTTAGTTCGTCAAGATCGTGTTGATGCTGAACAAAATGCAATCATCAACCGTTTAGCTAACGAATTCTCCGCTGAATTGAACAATTTAGGCGTTCGTGTTTCCACATTGGAAAACAAAGTGGGCAACTTCAAATTCACTGGTGATGCTCGTCTTCGTTACACTGGTAAAAACGATGCTCGTGATTCTAAATTCGACTACCGTGGTCGTGTAAAATTCGAAGCAACTGTAAATGACAATACGAAAGCAGTAGTACGTTTAGCGGGTAGCAAAGAGTTCGGTGCAGAGGGTGCTCCTAAAGCTGAACTTGACCGTGTATATGTACAACATAACTTCGGTAAATATGCAACTGTAGCTGCTGGTCGCCAAGATTTGATAGTTGGTAATGGTCTTGCATTTGATGGTGCTTTTGAAGGTGTAGTTGCTACAGCTGGTAAAGATAAATTGAATGCGTCTGTGGCATATGGCTATCTACAAAGTGGAACATATGGTAAATTAGAACTTGATAAAGCGACTCGTGCTGAAAACTCCCAAGTAACAGTATATCAATTGAACACTATGCCAACTGAAAAATTAGCAGTAAAAGGTTTCTATGCTGATGCTCATGAAAAAAATGTACATAATGCATATGGTGCATCTCTAGATCTTAAACTTGGCAACAAAGTTTGGGCTGGCGGTGAATATGTGAAAACAGAAACTCAAGGTGCTAATGGTGAAGCTTGGACAGCGGGCTTAGGTTATGGAAATTATAACATGGCAAAACAAGGTACTTGGTCTGTTAAAGGTCAATACTACAATATTAAAAAAGATGCGCCTGTAATCGATTCCGCACTAGGTTTAGCGAAAAAAGGTAATAAAGGTGTATATGCAACAGCTAAATATGCTGTAGCTAAAAACGTAGGTCTTGCAGCTACTGCTACTATTGATACTAAAGATCAAGCTAACAAAGCACAAGCTGAATCCTATCGTGCAGAACTTAACTACAAATTCTAATTTGCAAGTTAATCATATAAAAAGAACTCCTTCGGGAGTTCTTTTTTTTGTTGAAAATTAAACGAATTGAGTAAAAAACGGAAAATATTGTTGAGTTTTATTATTTCTTATGTTATGATGGTCTCAAGTCAAATATGGAAGGTTTAGATTAGATTACAGAAACCGTTTACTAATATGTGAGGAAACGTGGACACTCCATTGAAAAGTAATAGGATGATATGATCCAATCTAATTCGCTATAGGAGACGATTTATATTATTTTATTTTTCATTTAGAGGTAATAATCATGAAAAAACATTTAGCAGTATTAGCTGCAACAGCAGTATTGGGTGTTACTTCTGCATTCGCAGCAAACCCATTCTCCGATGTAACTCCACAAGATTGGGCATACCAAGCAGTAGCTCAATTGGCTTCCCAAGGTATCGTTAACGGTTACCCAGATGGCACTTTCAAAGGCCAACAAAATATCACTCGTTATGAAATGGCTCAAATGGTAGCTAAAGCTTTAGTTCGTCAAGATCGTGTTGATGCTGAACAAAATGCTATCATCAACCGTTTGGCTAACGAATTCTCCGCTGAGTTGAACAACTTAGGTGTTCGTGTGTCTACACTAGAGAATAAAGTAGGCAGCTTCAAATTCACTGGTGATGCTCGTTTAAAATATGAAGGCAAAAACGATGCTCGTGATTCTAAATTCGACTACCGTGGCCGTGTACAATTCGAAGGAACTGTAAATGATAACACTAAAGCAGTAGTCCGTTTGGCTGCTGAAAAAGAGTTCGGTGCAGAGGGCGCTCCTAAAGCTGAACTTGACCGTGTATATGTACAACACAACTTTGGTAAATATGCGACAGTAACAGCTGGTCGTCAAGATTTGGTGGTTGGTAATGGCCTTGTATATGATGATGCATTTGAAGGTGCAGTGGCAACAGTTGGTAAAGATAAATTGAATGCTTCTGTTGCATACGGTTACTTACAAGGTGGCAGAGCAGAAGGTCTTGAACGTAAAGATAATGCTCAAGTAACAGTATATCAATTAAACACTATGCCAACTGAAAAATTAACAGTAAAAGGTTTCTATGCTGATGTTCATGAAAAAGGTGTAAATAGTGTATATGGTGCATCTGTTGATGCTAAATTAGGCTCCAAAGTTTGGGTTGGTGGCGAGTATGCTAAACAAGAAACTACAGGTGCAGCAGGCGAAGCTTGGACAGCAGGTGTAGGTTATGGCGAAGCTGATATGGCTAAAGTTGGTACTTGGGGTGCAAAAGTTCAATACTTTGATTTGAAAAAAGAAGCACCAGTAGTGGCTAACACTTGGAATGTACCAAAAGATAAAGACTATAAAGGTTACTTAGCAACTGTGGATTACACTGTAGCTAAAAACGTTGGTCTTTCTGCTTACGCTACATTCGATAGCAAAACTCAAGCTAAAAAAGACAACAACTTACCTGAATACTACCGTGCAGAACTTAACTACAAATTCTAATTTGATAGTTACACATATAAAAAGAACTCCTTCGGGAGTTCTTTTTTGTTTATATTATATATACGTTTCTATCTTTCATTTTACTTTATAATCAACACATTACAATCTAGAAGGAACATGATATAATAAGACATAATATATTCATTTCTAGGAAACGGAAGGTGTTATAATGAATTATTGGTTGTTTTCGCTTATCAATGATATGGCTAACCAGAGTTTTGTATTAGATGCCCTAATGATAGTCATTTCTAAAGTTGTACCGTACATTTATATTTTTATATTAGCTGGGCTATATATGCAAGGTTTCCGTACTCGAAACTTTAAACTACGTGGTGAAAGTTTTGCTACTGGTGTGCTTTTTTTGATTTGCTTACTTGGTAGTTTCATCTTAGGATCTATGTTCTATGAAAATCGTCCGTTTGTGGACCATACTGTGGTGTTAATTGTGAATCATGCAGCAGATGCATCTTTTCCAAGTGACCATGCAGTAGGAACTATGGCTCTTGCCTGCGGTATCCTATATTATCGTTGGAATTTGGGGACCTGGATGGTTTATGGTTCTATTTTAGTAGGAATCTCTCGGGTGTTTGTAGGGAATCATTACCCTGGTGACATACTAGGGGCTTTCATTTTAGTATGGATTTTAACTGCTCTATATAACAAACTTTTACGTCGTGGTGTAGTTCGTGTATACAAAGGACTAGATAGACGACTCATGCATGCCTATATGAAACGATTTCAACCGGAAGAAAGATACTAATTGCATACAGTAGTAATGGACAAATATTGTATAAGTGTATAGTTATATAATGTATCATTAGTTTAATACATATACTGGTACATATAGTATATAGGAGGTTATTCATGGATTTTCAAAGTTCTGCTGGTCCTAATCAATATAGTGATTCTGTGTATGAAGTAGTATTTACACCAGTATTGGAACGCCCTGAGTATCAAGGGGAGCCCTTACATTCTTTATTGTTAGAATTGCGTGAGAAAATGGGACAATCCGATTTTGATCAATATATTAATAGTTTAATTTCTATTAAATACAATGGGACAGCATTATGGCTAATTACAAAAAGTGAACGAAATCGAACATTAATTGAAGGGCGGTTCTTGCCGTTATTGCGTGATGTATTCAAGGTAGCAGCACCGCGAATTATTTCACAACCATAAGCATAGGCTAATCATTTAAGGTCTGATAATAGATAACAACATCTATTGTTAGACCTTTTTTAGTATCTTCTAATAATTTTAATAAATGAGAAAAATTATCATTGACATAATAGAAAACGTGACGTATGATAGGTATTAAGAAGTGTGTTTATGTAACCCAACAAACAAGGAATGAATATGGAGGCATATATGAATCAACGTGGTATTGTGTTAGCAACATTTGGATCTATCTACGGAGATGCGGTGGAAGCATCAGTAGGAGCTATGGAACGACGGATTAAGGAAATGTATCCAGGTGTAGAAGTGCGTCGTGTATTTTTATCGGATGCATTAGTGGATAAATGGAATGAAAAATATGAAGCAAACGTATTTACTTTAACGGGTGCCATTGAAAGTTTGGCTACTGCAGGGGTAACGGAGATTTTTGTTCAGCCATTTGCATTAGTATGGGATCAATGTTATGTACAAATGCGTAAAGAAGTGATGAAAGAAGCTCACGATCGTGGCTTGCATGCTACAGTAGGCAAACCATTGTTGAACTCTTTAGGGGTGAAAAATTATGCAGATGATTACTCCGATACTATAGAAGCAATCATTAAGCACATTAACATTCGTGCATTAAATAAAACTGTATTACTTATGGCTAATGGTCAAAACCAATTGGAATATAGTGCGTTACAATTGAAATGTTTGTATGGAGCAGGGCAAAATGTAGTGGTATTCACAGCCAATGGATTCCCTAACTTTAAACAAGCACTGACATTGTTAGAACGTTTAGATCATCAGGAAGTATTGGTGGTGCCTTTGGCATTGATTGGCTCCGCTCACTTAATGGATTACTTAGGAGGTGAACGATCTGATTCTATTGCTACTTTGTTAGGACAACAAGGCTATGGGGTTTCCATTTGGAATGAAGGTTTAGGAGAAAATCCATACATTCAAGAATTATTTGTGAAACATTTATCCCAAGTGATTCGTAGTGCAGAACGTCGTACTTTGCGTCAACGTGAAACAGCAGAAGGTAAACCAGTTGTGAAACACGGCACTTTCAGAACCGCATAAAATAAGATGAACTATCGCATATCATGATACGTCATGGTATGCGATTTTTTGATTGTTAAAGGAATATGGAGTATAATGAAAGATAATGATGACGAACGATGACGGTAATCTGAAAAATAGATGCCAACACAATTCATAACAAGGGGAATAGACTCATGGGACATACAAAGCTAACTAACTGGATACATGGACTACAGTTAGATGTAAAAGGATTACTTTGGTTTTCCGCACTATTTATGGTGTTTCGGATTGCCTTTATTGCACTCTTTCAAGATCAATTAGGGGAGGTTAGTTTAGGGGATATTCTCGAGGCACTATGGCTAGGGTTTCGTATTAGTTTAAAAACAGCAGGTGCTATTGTATTACTCAGTTTTTATTTTCCACGCTACCCGGTGTTCTATGTAGAGAAGGGTGTAAATGGTATTCACCTTGGGCAATACGTCGATGGATGTATGGAATTAGTACTGCTATATTTACATTTTTATTTTGCTTACGTATTCCTTACTTTACAATCTTCCATGCTAGCTTTAATGCTATGATTATTAACGGAGCTCATGACGATATTGGAGCTACGTTGCAAACCGGGATTTCTGAATATGGATTGCTTTGGCGCTTACCCTTAGCGATTGTCTTCTGTGTTATTATGGTTTATGTCTTTATGAAAGTATATACTAACCGCACATGGAATATAGAAGTAAGTGGTAAGGCTAAGCAAATTGCCACAGTATTAGGGTCTATTTTCTTAGTAGTTGCAGTGGGTATTGGATTACGTTTTGGCGGAGCTTTTACCTATAATGGTTCCATCCATTGGGAAAATGCAGCACGGACGAAGTCTAATCTATTAAATGAAGCGATTTTAGATGATGGACAAGCCTTGAAACGAGTGTCTACCATTTATGAACGGTCTAAACAAGCGAAGAAAATTACCATCACAGGAGCTGAGCTCAAAGATGTGATCCAATCTGTGGGAGGAAATCCACAGGCTGCTACCATTGATGAAGCTTTCACACGGACCATTACAGAAGAAAAATTACCTACTCAGCCGCATAATGTTATCTTTGTGTTAGGTGAAAGCTATGGTTTGTGGCCGTTCTTGCCAAACTATGAAGAATTAGGTACTTATATTGTACAAGAAGGCAAGGCAATTCAGAGTTCGCCAAAAGCGATGCACACGAAATATATGCTAGCTCATGGTACGGGCACTATGCCAGCTATTAATGGATTTGTCACAGGCTTAGCTGATGCTGGTTTATATCCGAACTATGAAGGGCAGTCCTATAAATCGAAGTATGGTACTGGTATTGCACAAATGATGAAGCATTTTGGATATAAAACAGTGTTCTGGTATGGTGGATTTGGGACTTGGCAAGATGTGGAACGATTTGCCCTAGCGCAAGGCTTTGATGAGTTTCACGGTGCTACGAGCTTTCCCTATGAAGGTGGTAATGCTTGGGGCGCGCCCGATGGAGATTTGTTTAAGGCGATTACCAATTATGTAAAAGGGGAACAACCAGGTGAAAAAGTATTCCACTTTATTATGACATCCTCGAATCATCCACCGTATTCGGTAGATTTAGCAAAAGCTGGGTTTGATGCGTCCAAAGTGATTGGCAAAGGCGATGACTCTATTAAAAAGGATGATAAAACCGTGAATGAAATCGGTCATTTCTGGTATGCAGATATGACAATGGGTAACATGATTCGTGAGGTAGAAGCGATAGATCCTACGATGTTAACCTTTATTACAGGGGATCACTCTGAACGTTTTAGTTTTGCTACCCAAGTGGATATTCCAACTTTCTCGGCTATTCCTTTTATCGTTTATGGACAAGGTGTAAACCCTAGTTGGCTGAGTGAAAGTAGCTTTGGTAGTGCTTTACAAATTAATCCTACCTTGGCAGAGCTAGTAGGTCGTAAGGGCGATACCTATATGAGTTTAATGCCGAGCTTGTTTACATCGCCTAAGATGGGCTTTAACCATCGATTATATGTTGACAATAGTGGTATCCATGAACAAGGGGCATCCATGCCAGAAGAGTATGCTAAGTATATTAAAGCATTGCGGACCATTAGCGTGTGGCGGATTGTTCGAGGGAATACGGTGGAGTAGTTTCTTTTTGTATAGGAGTGCATAGGGAATATGAATATTTTAGTAACAGGTGGCTGTGGCTTTATAGGTAGCCACTTCTTACGATACATGATGGACACTTATACAAAGGATTCCTTTATATGCTTAGATGCCTTAACCTATGCAGGGAATGAGAACAATATAAAAGACTTACTAGAAGACTCTAGGTTGACTATGATAGAAGGAAATATTCGAGATGCTTCTTTCGTAGATACTCTGCTTGTTACGTATAAGCCAGATGTAGTAGTACATTTGGCAGCAGAAACTCATGTGGATCGAAGTATTACTGGACCACAAGTATTCTTAGAGACGAATGTAATCGGTACGGGCGTATTGCTAGATGCTTGTTTACGACATGGTATAGAACGATTTCATCATGTATCTACTGATGAAGTATATGGTACATTACCCTTGCAAGGAGGGAATCCATTTACGGAACAAAGCCCGTTACTACCTAGTAGCCCTTATGCAGCCTCGAAAGCATCCTCAGATTTGTTGGTGCTGAGCTATTATAAAACCTATGGATTACCGATTACTATTTCTAGATGTTCTAATAATTATGGAACTCATCAATATCCGGAAAAATTAATTCCCCTTATGATACAACGCGCTTTGCAGGAGGTGCCATTGCCAGTTTATGGCGATGGATTGAATGTACGAGATTGGATTCATGTATTAGACCACTGTAGAGCCATTGATTGTATCCTATATAAAGGTAGAGTTGGAGAAGTCTATAATGTAGGGGCTCGTGAAGAAATTTCTAATATTGACCTAGTGAAACGAATCCTAACTGTTTTGGGAAAACCCTATGAATTAATTACCTATGTGGAAGATAGATTGGGCCATGACCGACGGTATGCTATCGACAGTAGTAAGCTGGAAAGCTTAGCATGGAAACGAGAGTATACTATGAAGGATACTTTTACAGGGATTGTGGAATGGTATAGGGATGCCTTGAAAAGCTAGTATAGTATTTAGAAATTTAGTCCATTAGGTATATATAGTACATATTAGATATTACGGAGGAAATATGTCAAACCCGTTATTGTCGGTAATTATACCAGTATATCAAGTAGAAAAATATATAGGGCAGTGTTTAGATTCGGTTCTAGCTCAAACCTATACAAATTTAGATATTATATTGGTAGATGATGGAGGTACTGATTCCTCAGTAGATATTTGTAGAGAATATCAGAAAAAAGATAAGAGAATTCGGATTATTAGTCAGGAAAATGGTGGACTTAGTAAGGCAAGAAATGTAGGCGTTGAACATGCTTATGCAGATCTAGTGACATTTATCGATAGTGATGATTTTATTCGTCCCAATATGATTGCAACTATGATTTCGTATATAGAAGAACATAATTTAGATATTATATCTTGTAGTAGTACACGTAAAGAAACAATAGAATCTATTGGAAGTGGGATGCTAAAGTTGTATGACCATCATACGGCGGTTTCTATGGGATTACGGGATGAAAATGTTAGTGCGTGGGGCAAAATTTACAAAAAAAATCTATTGGAAAAAGTTCATTTCCCAGAAGGTAGAGTCTTTGAAGATTTGGGCACTTTATATAAAATCTTTAATGAGTGTAAAAAAGTGGGATGGTTGGATTATCAATTTTATCATTACATAAAACGAGAAAACTCTATTACACAACGGTCATTTAGAGTGAAACCAAAATATGATAGCTTGTATTTAAATCATGAAAAAATTTTCTTTGCTAAGCAGCATGGCTATCATGATGAATTACATTATATACATGGTGAAATTATAAAAAATGCTATCTCTTTATTAACGGTGTTTTATTCTAATACGGATATGATTGCAGAGTATGAACAAGAATATAAAGATACTAAACAATGGTTAGCGGAAGCCATGCTAGACACAGTAGCATGGAATACGATTAGAAAAAAGAACGCATATTATGGTGGTTGTATAACAACTGTCTTAGTGTGTTCAAGTTGTTTTCTAAACTTTCTAAATGGAGTAAAGGGATTAAGTAAGTTTACTACTAAAAAAGACGATTAGATTTGGGATAGGTAAAGGAAATACATATGAGTGTAACAGCTATTATTTTGACAAAAAATGAAGCAAGAAATATAGCCGATTGTATTACTAGTATTCAATGTGCTGATGAAATATTAGTCATTGATGATGAAAGTACAGATGAGACAGTATCATTAGCTGAAAGCTTGGGAGCTAAAGTTATTTCCCATCCTTTACAGAATAATTGGGCTCAACAAAGATTATTTGCTATTGAACAAGCTCAATATGAATGGATACTATTTATAGATGCAGATGAACGTATTTCAGAGAAACTAAATACATCTATTACGAAAGTCGTGAAGGAAGAAAAACGAGCATATCTCTTAGAACGGCACAATGTGTTTCATCATAATAAGGCTACGCATGGCGTATTGAGACCTGATAGAGTTCTTCGGCTATTACCAAAAGACGGAATTACGATTATTGGATATGTGCACGAAAAAATAAGTAGCCCTTATTCTGAAGAAAAGCTACAAGGGGCTTTATATCATTATACGTATGACAATTGGCAACAATATTTTAATAAATTTAATAGCTATACAACATTGGCGGCTAATCGTTATAAAGATGAAAGAAAATCGTGCTCTTTTGTAAGAGATATTATGTTACGACCAATGTGGGCATTCTTTAAAATGTATATATTGGATCGTGGATTTTTAGATGGAAAAATAGGATTTATTTTATCTATTAATCATTACTTTTATACGATGACAAAATATGTAAAATTATATTATTTACTGAAATCTAATGGTAAGTTGTAAGAAGATATAAAATACTGGAGACACCAATGAGAGTAGCTATATTAGAGAGTATAGTTATGCCGGCAGGGCATGAAGTAGAATTTGATAGAATTTTAGTTGAGGAGTTAAAAAAGCAAGGTCATGAACCAGTGTTTTTTGTTCCAGAAAACTTTCCATTTAAAGTTGATTATGGAGTAGATGTAGAATATCTAGAGGGCGGTGAAGCGATTTCCTACGCAGGAGTCAGTCGTTGGAAACGTATGTGGCTGTCCTTGCTTCGAGAGAAAAGACGAAAAGCTTGGTTTAATTCTGCCTATAAAAAAATACTAGATGGCAAATGTGATGCTTTAATTATCCCTACGGCGAGCTTTAGATTTGCTAGGTCTATTATTCGTACTCAATTGAAACACTCTCCTGTTCCTATTATTATGCTATTTCATGGAATTATGGAAAAAGAGCGATCACGATTTGAACTACAAGCTAAACAGTGTGAGCCCTACGAAAATATTCATTTAAAAGTTTTGACATTTAGAGATGAATATAATGATGGGAATAAGAAAAATATTTCATCTGTAGTCCCTCCAGTGTATACTCCAAAAGAAGGCGTAGTAAGAACTAGTAGTAATGAGCCATTAACAATAGGTTTTTTGGACAGTTTAGAAAAGAAAAACAATTAAATCAGTTTTTAGATGCCTTTATAGAGGCGAAATTTGATTGTCCAGTTAATTTACTAGTACAGGGGGCAACAGTTACACCTACAGATGCAGAACTATTTGAATCTATGATGAAAGAATACAGTGCATATGACAATATTCGGTTCTTACATAAAAACTTAATTGGTAAAGAATGGGACGATCAATTGATTAATGTAGATGCCTTGTTATTACCATATGGAGCAGAACGATATCGATATCAATGCAGTGCCATTTTATTTACAGCTATAGGATTTAATAAACCAGTTTTAGTGTCGGAAGAAATTAACCCTGAAGTGTTAGAAAACTATCATATTGGACATACGTTAGATTTGACATCTAAAGAAACGATTGTAAAAGGTCTGGAGGAGTTTGTACATGCTATTCATAATTATCCAGAAGCTTTTAGTGAAGGATTAATAGCTGCAAATCAAAAATATAGTGGAAAACACTTGATTCAGCAAATTTTAGAAGGATAATTCTATTGAAAAGTAGTGTAAACAAAATGGGAGAGAATGATGATAAACTACACAGTTATATCCGATAGGGATAATAAGGAACGTCGAAAGTTAGTGTATAATGAGTTTTACAAGATTGGGATTGAAGAACCTAATTTCACAGATGCCATTATGGCCACAAGAATGAATGATAAAGAAGTGTATGCGCATACGATAGCAAATACATTTTTATCAAAAGGTGAAGTGGGTTGTGCCTTAAGTCATAAGAAAGTATATGAAGAGTTTTTACGAACAAATAAAAACTCGATAGCTATATTTGAGGATGATATTATATTTTCAGATGAGTGTACTTTAGAAACTATTGAAAAGATTATGGATATAGTTAACCATATGACAAGACCAGCTGTTGTAGTGTTGCAAAAGAGTATTTATCATCATAAAAAAATGCATAAGGTTAAAGATAATCTTTTTATATATTCTGCTAGAAACCTTTTTTGTACACATGGATATATTATTAATCGTGCAGGAGCTGAAAGTATTTTAAAGGTACAAAGCCCTATACGTTTTGAAATAGATGCATTCAAGTTTTACTATTGGCTAGGAGCATTAGATTTATTTTGCTTAAATGAAGATCTAGTAATACAAGATGAAGCACAAGTCTCTAATATTAAAGCGGAACGACATGAGGTATATAATCGGACTGCATTAAAAAATAAAGCTTATAAAGAGTTATATACAGAATTACCGTATAAGCAAAAAGTACAAGCACAATTGAAACGATTATCAAAAGTTTTATATAAACCATTTGAGAGGTTGGAGTATTAAAGAAGTAGACAAGTCAATTCATAAAGACTATTATCAATCATGAATTATATAGCTATATCTGATAAAGATAATGAAGAAAGAAAAAACTATATATAAAGGCTTTTAGTCATAGAGATGAATTGTCAAACTTTATCTCTATAAGATGAGAGAATAACGTATGAATGAAAGAACAAGTTTTATTTATTTTAGCAACTTAAATACAAATGATAACAGCAATTCATTTATTTGACTATTTAGACTTAGATGTAGATGGGATATGTTTATAAAATCATCCACAACATGCCTCAGAGTACAGGTAGCAAATAAGACGGTGTGATATATTTAAGAACATGGGGATATAAATTCTATAAGCATGAGATTTCTAATTTAGAAGTGTATCAAAACATATTTTTTACAAATACGAATTTTATAGACACATATAGTAAGAAGATTTATTGTTGCGTACTATACAGAAACATCGATTGCAGCATGTCATTAATGAAAGTAGTATAGTTTGTAGGTAAGGTGTGCCTATTTATTATGAAGTCAATGGAGTAATTTATATCAATGCTATTTCAAAAGTTACGGACTGGTTGAGCTTTAATGACAATCCGACTCTGTATATCATGAGTTGAGAGTATTCCGTGGATATCTATATATGGGATGATTTGGATGAGGCAGAGAGGATTATGAAAATAAAAATGCTGTAACGAGGAGGATATAATGAATGACTGAGTGGGGAAATGAAGATCTTGATGTTGATTTTTCACGGATATATGAAATTGCAAAAAGAGATGACTTAGTGGAGATAGAAGAGTTTAGGCCATATAAAAACACAAAAAGATTTACAGAGAATCTTATAAATGATTTATGCCAAAGTACTGAGAAGTATGAATTAAGAAAAACAATACAAGAATTAGAACGCTATATAAAGGAATCTGATAGACTAGAGGAGTTTTTTTATTCAGATGTTAGTCATTATATATTTGAATTAGGAGTAAGTGAGAAGAAAAATTTACATGAGAATGTTAAACTTCTTCTTATGTATATATTAAAAGATGAAAATAATGTTGATAAGAATATAAAGCAGATAGCATTAAAAATTTATGATTATATAAACTTAAATAAGGTTCAAAATGAGAATATAAAAAATATATTGCAGGAGAGTGTTGTAAGCGTAAAAGGAAAATTACATGATGAGATTAAAAATATCGAAAGAGAATATATCACAATTTTAGGTATCTTTGCATCGATTGTATTATCATTTGTTGGAGGTATAACGTTTACGACATCAGTATTGCAAAATATAGATAAAGTTAGTATGTATAGACTTGTTTTAATGATAGATTTTATAGGGTTCATATTAGTTAATGTGATGTACATATTGATATCATTTATTCTTGAGATAAATGATATTAATAAAAGAAGATATAATAAATATATTAAGTGTATAAATAGAGTATTATTAGCTGTAGCTTGTTTAATAATACTAAGCTGGTTCTTTGATATAATAGGCATTCAGAAATATATCTCAAGATGTTTTTTTTGGTTAAAATGATTATATTAATATGACAGAATAAGAAGTATACGTGTAAATGTCGATATAAGAATGTACAATTTTGATGATATAAAATGTACAATCACGCCATCAAAAAAGCGCTCCAATAAGGAACGCTTTTTTCTTTTTATCCAAAAGGATAATATAAAGTTAGTTTTGGGCTTCATAGCCCAATTTGTATTTTAATTGTACATTTACTGTTGAGGAATGTCAATCTTATCTGAGTCAGTAACAAGGTGATTTATTGACTGTGTAATATAAATACTACAAGATAATAAACTATATAATTCTACCGGAGCAATACATAGTATTGCTCCGGTTTTTTATCGTCTACTTAGAGGTACAAAAAACTTGCACCAACCCCAATAGTCTTGTAAAATAGAGTTATAACAACTTATATAATACAAGAAATTTTAGGAGGAATTGATTATGGCAGTGAAGATTGGTATTAATGGCTTTGGTCGTATTGGTAAATGCGTCATGCGCGCGGCTCTTAACAACCCAGATGTGGAAGTAGTAGCCATTAATGATACTGGTGATATTGAAGGTTCCGCTTTACTGTTTAAACATGACTCAATTCATGGCAACTTAAGCTGTGACGTGTCTGTAAAAGGCGAATATTTAGTAGTAGACGGCAAAAAAACACGTGTATTCTGTGACCGTGATCCAGCAAAATTAGACTGGTCCTCCGAAGGGGTAGAAGTGGTTATCGAATGTACGGGTGTATTCCGTTCTCGTGAAAAAGCAGCGGCTCATTTAGGGGGCACTGTTAAAAAAGTAATCATTTCCGCACCAGGTAAAGATGAAGATAAAACAATCGTTATGGGTGTCAATGAAAGTGAATATGATCCAGCTACGCATCATGTAGTATCTAATGCAAGTTGTACTACAAACTGTTTAGCTCCATTTGCAAAAGTATTGCATCAAGAATTTGGTATCAAACGTGGTATGATGACAACAGTGCACTCTTACACAAATGACCAACGTGTATTGGATGCACCACATAAAGACTTACGTCGTGCTCGTGCAGCAGCGATGTCTATTATTCCTACTACAACAGGTGCAGCAAAAGCAGTGGCATTAGTATTACCTGAATTAAAAGGTAAATTAAATGGCTTTGCTCTTCGTGTACCTACTCCAAATGTGTCTGTAACAGACTTAGTAGTAGAACTTGAAAAAGAAGCAACTAAAGAAAGCATCAATGCGGCATTCCGCAAAGCAGCTGAAGGTGAGTTAAAAGGTATTCTTGGCGTATCTGATTTGCCACTAGTATCCAAAGACTTCAATGGTGATGCTCGTAGTTCTATCGTAGATGCAGACTTGACAATGGTGATGGAAGGCAATATGGCAAAAGTAGTAGCGTGGTATGACAATGAGTGGGGCTATTCCTCTCGTATTGTTGACCTAGCTGTGTACATGAGCAAACGAGGCTTATAATCTGCCGGGGACTACGAGGGTAGTCCCTTTTTGGCATGTTTATTGTATATACATAGGAGACAGTATGAAACTTTCACTAGCAAATATGAATGTAGCAAATAAAACTGTATTTGTACGAGTTGATTTTAATGTACCTTTGAAAGACGGCGTTATTACTGATGATACACGGATTCGTGCCACATTACCTACCTTGCGTCATTTGATTGACCAAGGTGCGAAGGTAGTGATTGCCTCTCATTTAGGTCGTCCTAAAGGAGAGCGTAAACCTGAGTTTACCTTAGCTCCTTGTGCCAAACGATTGAGTGAATTATTAGAACAACCAGTTCGCTTTGTAGAAGATTGTATCGGTGACATCCCAGCACAAGCTGTAAGTGAAATGAAGTCCGGTGATGTGGTGGTATTAGAAAACCTTCGTTTCTACAAAGAAGAAGAAAAAAATGATCCTGCTTTTGCGAAAGCTTTAGCGGATTTAGCGGAAGTGGGTGTGAATGATGCCTTCGGCGTATCTCACCGTGCCCATGCCTCTGTGGAAGGGATTACGAAATACTTACCAATGGGAGCTGGTTTCTTGTTAGAAAAAGAAATTCGCTATGTAGGTGGTGCTGTAGAGCATTCTGAACACCCCTTTGCAGCCATCATCGGTGGCGCCAAAGTAAGCGACAAAATTGAAGTCATTTCTAACTTATTACCTAAAGTAGAAGTGTTGATTATCGGTGGCGGCATGGCGAATACTTTCGTAGCAGCCCAAGGTCATAATGTAGGTACTTCCTTGGTAGAAGCAGATAAATTTGAGTTAGCTCGTGAATTAATTGCTCGCGCGAAGGAAACGAATACGAATTTATTGTTACCAGTAGATTTCGTAGTAGCCGATGCTTTCAGTGAAACTGCGAATCATAAGGTGGTGGATGCCACAGCAATCGAAGATGGTTGGATGGCATTAGATATTGGACCGAAGAGCCGTGAGCTATTTGCTGAGGCCTTGGCACCGATGAAGATGATCGTTTGGAATGGTCCGATGGGCGTGTTCGAAATGGAAGCCTTCGCTGGTGGTACCAATGCGGTAGCGAAAGCGGTAGCAGAGGCTAGCGCAACCACTATTGTAGGTGGTGGTGATTCTGTTGCGGCCATCGAAAAAAGTGGTTTAAGTCACAAAATTTCTCATATTTCCACTGGTGGCGGTGCGTCCTTAGAATATTTAGAAGGCAAAGTGTTACCAGGTATTGCAGCCTTACAAGAGGCATAGGAGGTTATCATGCGACAACCGATCATTGCAGGAAACTGGAAAATGCATATGACGAATACGGAAGCCACAGTATTTGTTGAACAATTGAAAACCTTAGTGGCTGATGCAACCTGCGAAGTCGTGGTATGTCCGCCTTTCACGGCCATTAGTACAGTGGCTGATTTAGCGGAAGATACAAAGGTTCGCGTGGGAGCTCAAAATGTGTTCCA
>NZ_AFUJ01000031.1:0-1952 GCF_000221605.1 Veillonella sp. oral taxon 780 str. F0422
TACCCATGGTCTAGTGCATAATCCACTACATGAAGTGCTGCTAATAATTCCCCAGACACATTCCAATAGGCCACATGATTCGGTTCTGTACTCGAAAGAGAAGATTCTACTTCTTCTGCACCAAGAAGAATAACCCCTCCAGAGCCAACCACACCTTTTCGCTTATCAAAACTGCCGTCGATAAAAGCACGAATTTCACAAGGATCTGACTCTATTAGTTGGCTTATATCATCATTCTGTGTTTTAAGATATTCATCTACGCTCATACGTTTAGACGCACTAGCAGATGTTTTCTTTGTACCGGTTCTAGTCAGTTTAATCTCTGCACTTTTAGGTATATCTATAGAGCCCATATAGGCTTTTGCTTCTGCTTCTGTAGGGAATGATTTATACTGCGCCCCAGGAAAGCCTTTTACTTGCACTTCACAATCAGACCAAGTCACATAGATTCCTGGATTATGCCCTACTCGAACAGCATAATATTTCTTTGCCATACTTACCCCATTGTCAGTGGCGCTATCGTGCCACCTACTACGTCTACTAATGCTTGTGGATTAACCTGTACTTGCATCCCTCTAAGTCCTGCACTGACATAGACCATAGGAATGGATGTAATGCTATCATCAAAATAGGTAGGAAATACTTTTTTCATCCCTAAGGGAGAGCAGCCACCGCGTAAGTAACCTGTCAAAGGCAATAAATCTTTTACCGCAATCAGTTCTACCGATTTATTTCCACTAACTCGTGCAGCTTGTTTCATATCTAATTCCCCTTCTACAGGAATACAGAACACCACATGACCAGTTACATTGCCTTTCCCCACAAGTGTTTTAAACACTTGTTCAGGCGGAATATGCAAAGATTCAGCAACATGTATACCAGCTCCGCGTTCTTCAGACCATTCGTAGGTGAACACTTCATAGTCAATATGGTGAGTATCTAGTATGCGTAATGCATTTGTTTTTTATGTCCTTTTTTACTCATTAGACCCCCTATTTGTTGGTAATCTTTGAAATATTTTTTAATTCAATGCGCAAGGTACCATTTTCATTCGTTGAAATTTCTATAAACTCACGATCATTCATATATTCTACTGGAAATGAAAGTTCAATACCAGTATCTGTTTTAATTTTATGTTGCTTGCCCACTTTTGTAGCATAGGTCCGACTCACTGGCAATGGTTCAAGTAAATCTTCTTCTGCTAGCTCTTTCATAGCTGCTTCTCGCTGAATGGGGTTCGTACTAAACACTTGCTCAATAATATGTCGTGCTTCTAATGTGTCAGAAACTTCTGCATTCTTAGCTAGTAATTCTTTTGTTTTAGCCATAGCTGCCACACCATCTTGCTCATGAGCTTTAGAAATTCGATCTACCACTGTGCGTACTTTTTTCACTGTATCTTTAGAAGACGGATTCGTGGTAACCTGAAAGATTCGTTCTTCTAAGAAGTGCATTTTCTCTCCATCATATTCACCTTTCGGCTCAAAGAGACGAATGGATAAATCAGAAAGTTTAATACTTGCAAAAGCATATAGTTTTTGTGTCACTGTTGGTAATACGACTCTATGCTCTACTAATTTTGTTGCTAATGAACCATCCTCTTCTGAATATAATTGGTGAGTATATCCATCATGGGCTTTACAAAGAAGAACGCAAAGGTAAGCTTGCTCTCCTTGTGCTTCACAGACAATCATATCTAGTACACAAGGGTCCATTGCTTGTGCCATATAGGTAAATAAAGTCTCACCTAGTTCTTTACCAAACTCTACAAGGCTTACTTCTTGATTCTCCAATTGTTTGATCTTTCGCCCCCATGGTGTTTGATCCGAGATATAACCAGTTCTGGCTCCAGGGTCTTGTAACGCTTTCATTACATGCATTTCAAGATAGCTCTGTATCTCTGGTTCAGTCATATCCATAGGATGATCTGAATAGGCCGACATAGACGATGT
>NZ_AFUJ01000030.1:0-2083 GCF_000221605.1 Veillonella sp. oral taxon 780 str. F0422
ATTACAGGGGAATCACATTGATACTATTGTGGAAGCAGAAGTGAGTAACCCTACTTTGGTCCCTGAAATGAAAGCTTATCGCATTACCACAAGGCAAGCAAAAACAAGAGTGCGCATACCTGATGGAGAAACATTGGTCATTGGTGGATTGATGGATCGACGTACCGTGCGACAATGGCAAAAAGTACCTATTTTGGGAGATATTCCACTTATTGGTAAACTATTTCAACATAGTCGTAAAACGAAAGATGAAGTTGAATTATATATTTTGGTTACAGCCAAGGTAATTCCTGAAATTCCCTAAATTTCCTTGCAAAAGGTAGGGATTATTACTATAATAAAGGATAGATTAATATGTTTCTTTCACAGGAGGTTACCATGAGCTATGTAAAACAGCAAGACCCTAAAGTTCAAGAAATGATTGAATTAGAGTTGGGTCGTCAACGCAACAAATTAGAAATGATTGCATCGGAAAACTTTGTGTCTCAAGCTGTGATGGAAGCACAAGGTAGCGTATTGACAAATAAATACGCAGAAGGATATCCACATAAACGCTATTACGGTGGATGTGAATATGTCGACATGGTAGAAGAGTTGGCTATTGAAAGAGCGAAACAACTATTCGGCGCAGAACATGTGAATGTACAACCTCATTCTGGTTCTCAAGCAAACTTTGGCGTGTACTTTGCGTTATTAGAGCCAGGCGACACTATCATGGGAATGAATTTATCCCATGGTGGACATTTAACACATGGATCTCCAGTGAATGTATCTGGTAAGTATTTTAATATTATTCCTTATGGCGTAGATGCAGAAACAGGTCGCATTGATTATGAAGAAATGCGTAAAATTGCTCAAGAGCATAAGCCTAAAATGATTATCGGTGGTGGCAGTGCTTACTCCCGTCAAATTGATTTCAAAACCATGGCAGATATTGCCCATGAAGTAGGCGCAATTTTCATGGTGGATATGGCACACTTTGCTGGCTTAGTGGCAGCAGGATTGCATCCAAATCCAGTGGAATATGCTGATATTGTAACTACCACTACACATAAAACATTGCGTGGACCACGTGGTGGCATGATTATGTGCAAAGAAGAATATGCGAAAGCGATTGATAAATCTATCTTCCCTGGTATTCAAGGTGGTCCTTTGATGCATGTCATTGCTGCCAAAGCAGTTGCTTTTGGTGAAGCATTACAACCAGAATTTAAGGAATATGCAAAACAAACCATTGTGAATGCCCAAACATTAGCTGGTGCGTTACAAGAAGAAGGTTTTACTATCGTATCTGGTGGTACCGATACGCATGTATTATTAGTAGACCTACGTACTGTAGGCTTAACTGGTAAAGTAGCTGAACATGTACTAGATGAAGTAGGTATTACATGTAATAAAAATACAATTCCATTTGATCCAGAAAGCCCATTTGTTACATCTGGTATCCGCCTAGGCACTCCAGCGTTAACAACTAGAGGTTTACATGCAGAAGATATGAAAGAAATTGCAAGCATCATCTCTTTAGTATTAAAACAGCCAGAAGATACTGCTGTATTGGCAGAGGCTAAACAACGTGTAGCAGCACTTTGTGAAAAATATCCAATGTATGCTTAATTAATAAAAAGGAAGTAAGTAAGATGAACGTAAATGTAATGACACATCCTTTGATTCAACATAAAGTAACGTTGATTCGATCTATAGATACTGGGACAAAAGATTTCCGCCAATTATTAGAAGAAATCGCTTTGTTAATGGGCTATGAAATCACACGTGATTTACCATTAGAAGATGTAGAAGTAGAGACCCCATTGGTGAAAGCAATTGGTAAACAAATTGCAGGCAAAAAATTGGGTATTGTGCCTATCCTTCGTGCTGGCTTAGGTATGGTGAATGGTTTGTTGGAATTAATGCCAATGGCAAAAGTAGGTCATGTAGGTATGTATCGTGACCCAGAAACATTGAAACCAGTAGAGTATTATTGCAAATTACCATCTGACTTGGCTGATCGTCGCATTATCGTGACAGATCCAATGTTGGCTACAGGTGGTAGTGCAGCAGCAGCTATATCTTTATTGAAAGAAAA
>NZ_AFUJ01000029.1:0-12911 GCF_000221605.1 Veillonella sp. oral taxon 780 str. F0422
TGCTTCATTTTGTGGACATTCAATCCACCTAGGCGAGTGCCTTCATAGATAACACGTCGGTACTCTCCGCCAAACATTACATCATGATGATCTCCTACATACATTGTGTCCTTTCCTTCGAGAACAATGTTTTTGTATGTAGCAGTATCATTATCAGTAGCCGGATACAAAGATTGGTAATCAAACTTCAATGGTGTTGGTGGTTTTGGTGGTTTGCTTGGCATCATCACATTAATAACACCCTCAGGTAGAGTCCGATCATCTATCATTAAATAGGATTTATCTAATTGACTATAATAAGTTCCTATTTCATAATTATTTCTATTTGTTCTACCACTGTAGGTAATACCTGTTTGTATACTCTTATTGTTAAAGTATTCTGTTTTATTTAAATTGACAGGTACCATTCTTGAATCTGCCGCAAAGACCATTCCACTTTTGTGAAATACAGTAGCATATTTATCAGCATTATCAGTGTGTAGCTTTTCTTTAAAATAACTGAAATCTACTTTAATTGTATTTAGGTTAGGATTTTTAAAATCATACATAACACTACTATTATAGGATTGTTTTTGACCATACATGATACGACGATATCCTTCTGTATAGCCTGTTAACTGTTTTGTTCTCGTATTGAAAGTCTTTTCTGACATATGTCGATTGATAGGCCGTTCTTTCGTCACATTCATATTGAAGCTTGCATTCCAACGACCTTGGTTTCCACTGCTCAATGCATAATATGCTTGTTCATGCTTAGTACCACTAGATACACCCAAAGATTGTAACATATCGGTAGTATCGGTAGGCTGCTTCGTAATAATATTAATGATACCACCCATAGCATCTGATCCATATAAAGCAGAAGAAGGTCCACGAACAATTTCAATGCGATTCACTTGGTCTAAATTAATGCGGCGCAGCGTGTATACATTTGTCGTATTAGATGCGTCTTCACCGGCTAAACGACGGCCGTTTACGAGCACAAGAGAGTGGCGTGATTCCATACCACGAATCATCACCTGATTACCAGTCATACCTGCTTCTGATAAATTAATATTTTCCACCAATTGTAGAGCACTTTCTACCGTATCTGCTCCTAAACGTTTCATATCATCTTGCGTAATTAATTGTACAGCTGCAGAACTATTCCTAATAGTTTCTGCTTGTTTCGAAGCCGTAACAACCGCCATATAATTATCACTTGCCTCCATTGCATGTGTCACATATATAGGCGCTAATAAAGTGCTGAAAATAGCTCCACATAAGGATGCTTTTAAAAGTGTATTCATGACATAACCTCCTAAAAATTATTCATATAATGCTTTGTACATTAATTCTAGTGTTTGTGTAATTCGTGTACCAGGATTCAAGGCAAACAAACCACCAGGAACATAGTGAATCTGACCTGTTTCCACTGCTTGTACATGTTGCCAGGCTGGATTCGATTGCATTTCTTTTATAAAAGACTCTTTAATCGAAGGATCAGGATACATAACTACAAAAATAATTCGCTCAGGATTTTGTTCCTGTATAAATTCTAAACTCAGTGGTACATAAGGCGCTTCGCTCTTCATATATTTACCAATGTTATCGGCACCTAATGTATCTAACAATTTACCGCTGAAAGAATGATCTGTGCTGACGTTTAGATTACCTGGTGTACCCAGTAACAACAATGTTTTAGGATGTGGCTTATCCTTTATTTTCCCTTGATAGTCTGAAAATACAGTATTAATTTTCTCTATTTGCACCTTGCTTATATCTGGATGGTTCGTTAGCTCGCCGAATAGTTGCAAGGACCGATTGACATCTTCAAAGGAATCTAAATCATTAATATACAAAGGAATGTTCGCCGATGTTAAAGCCTCCCGAAGTTTTATATGATTTGCTATATTCATACCAATCACCAAATCTGGATGTAGACTAATAATCTTTTCTACATCAGGATTGTATGTGTTCCCTACAGAGGGAATGTCTTTTACCTTTTCTTGTAACTCTCCTGTCAAAGAGGCAGCATCCATACGCCCCACAATAGTTCCTTCAACGGCCAAATACATATCAATATTGGCTGTATTTAAGATGACAACCCGTTTGGGATGACTTGGCATAGTCACAGAAGTTCCCGTCTTGTCAATTTCCGTTCTTGTTGATGTCTCTTGAGTCACTGCTGTTGGCGTATCAGCAGTCCAAGAGCACCCTGATAGCACCATCAAACCACATAGAACAGAGGCACAAGCTACTGCATTCCACAATCGCATTAGTTTCCTCCTAATAAAAAATCCACTTTCCCTAAGGAAAATGGAACTTATCCGAATACTATATATTGAGCACTTGCTCACTTGTTACTTAAATTTACGAATTGTTAAATCAATTACTGTTATAATATAATAGTTGATATTTTTTGTCAATTAAAAGCGAGGTCATAAAGACCTCGCTTATATAGGTTATACCTATTAAACTTTCATAATGTTAGTACGCTACTATGACCCATGATCACAGCATAGGAATTATATATAACTACTATGTCGGAATACACTGATGGGTAGCATTACCCTTGAAAGATCGCCTGCGCTTGTTGTATTTCATAACGCAACTTTTCTTCATCAATAGTCAATAATTCTTTATCTTTCATCACTACTTTACCACCCACAAGAACGGTAGTAGCATCTGATGAATTGGCCGCATACACTAAGGATGCTACATCATTATACCGTGGTTGCCAATGCAATCCTGACGTATCATACAATACAATATCTGCCCGATATCCTACATCTAATATGCCCAAATCATTATAATCTAATGCTTTAGCTCCCATGACTGTACCAAGCTCCCAAGCCGTTTGAGCAGGTATTGCCAATGGATCGTATAAACGAGCTTTATGTAGCATAGCTGCTAAACGCACTTCTTCTAGCATATCTGCATTATTGTTACTAGCAGAACCATCTGTACCTAAGCCTACCACAATTCCTTTAGCAAGCATTTCTGGCACTGGTGCAATACCACTGGCTAATTTTAAATTCGATTGTGGATTATGAGCTACACGAACAGATTTTTCTTTCATAATATCCATATCTTCATCTGTTAAATGCACACAATGGGCTGCTAAACAACCTAAATCAAACAAGCCTAAGTCATTCATATGTGCAATAGGAGTTTTACCAGTAGCTTTTATAACATTTTCCACTTCTCCTTTTGTTTCACTTAAATGCATATGAACTTGTGCCCCTAAATCATGACCTAATTGAACCACTCGTTCTAAATAAGTATCGGGACAAGTATATGGTGCATGAGGACCTAGCATAACTTTAATTTGCTGCTGATTATATCCATGATAGTTAAGGAATAATTCTCTACTTTCTACTAAAGCTTGTTCTGCCGTAGGTGCCACACCAGCCATACCACGAGATAAAACGGCACGAATACCTGTTTCTTTCACAGCCTCAGCTGTCTGATCCATAAAGAAATACATATCACTAAAACAAGTAGTACCAGAACGGAACATTTCTGCAATGCCTAACTGTGTACCCCAATAGACTAAGTGATTATTCAGTTTAGCTTCCGCTGGCCAGATGGCAGTTTGTAACCAATCCATTAACTCCAAATCATCTGCGTAATTACGCAATAAGCCCATAGCAATATGAGTATGCGTATTTACCATTCCTGGGGCTGCTAGCATACCTTTACCATCAATCACTTCTTTAGCTTGAGGTGCAGCATCATTAGAAACAAATTCTTTAATGTATCCATTTTCAATGACAATAGCAATATCTCTTGCAATTGAATTTTCTTGTAACACATCTACATGTGTGATAACAACATCAACCATGTTCAACTCCTATTTCCTTTTCTTTTCTTGTAAATTGCGAATACTTTCATTAAACGGAGGTCGCAACACACCTTCTTCTGTGATAATAGCGGTCACTAAATCATGAGGTGTTACATCAAAAGCTGGATTCAATACTTCAATGCCTTGCGGTGCTGAAGGAACGCCTTGGAATTGCAGTACCTCTTGAGGATTACGCATTTCAATAGGAATATCCTTACCACTTGCCATAGAGAAATCGAATGTACTATACGGAGCGGCTACATAAAATGGAATATTATGATGTTTGGCTAATACGGCAACACTATATGTGCCAATCTTATTGGCCACATCACCTTCTAAAGTAATACGGTCAGCCCCCACAATCACTGCATCAATAAGACCTTGTTGCATAGCATAACCAGCCATATTATCTGTTTGTAATGTCACAGGAATACCATCTTCATATAGTTCAAAGGCAGTTAAACGAGACCCTTGTAATAGAGGTCTAGTTTCATCAGCGTACACACGGTCAAGCTTACCTTGTGCATGGACTTCTCGAATGACCCCTAAGGCTGTACCAATCCCCGCTGTTGCTAAGGCACCAGCATTGCAATGGGTCAATATGCGATAGGACTCTTTATCTTGGAATAAGGTAGCCCCATGTTTTGCCATACTTTCATTTAAAGCGACATCTTCTATATCAATGGCGATAGCTTCCTTTACAAGAACCGCATCTAGGTCGCCAATATCGCCTGTGAAAGTATCTACAATACGCAATACTCGATCAATAGCCCACATTAAATTAACAGCTGTCGGTCTAGTTTGGCGTAAGGTTTCCGCAAAAGCTCTAAATTCAGACAAAATCTCTGCACTAGCCCCACCACGATGATAGCTCTCACGGAAGGCAAGAATTAATCCATAGGCAGCTGATACACCAATAGCAGGGGCCCCGCGCACACGAAGCATTTTAATGGCTTCAGCCACTTGACGCCAGTCAGTACAACGTACATATTCCACAGATGCAGGTAATTTCGTTTGATCTAAGATAATAACTTCTGATCCATTCCATTCAATACTTTTCATACTGGTCCCTCCATAGAAACAAGTAGCATTAATGTGTTTCTTCGATTAATAAGGTTTGCATGTCTTCCTTAGAAAAGCGATATTTTTCATTACAGTAGTGACAAGTTAATTCTGTCACTTCATCTTGGGCTAATTCTTGTTTATCATGCATTGGCAAACTTGCTAATCGATCAAAAAATCGTTCTCGACTACAAGGACATGCAAAATGAATACGCTCACTATAGACTTCTTGGACAGTAAATCCATCCAAAATGCGTTCCATCAAGTGTTCCGCATTAGGATTTGCTTTCAAATAATTAGTCACAGGTCCAATGGTTTTCAAATTTGCTTCAATTTTATCAAATGCATCATTTGTTACATCCGGTAAAGCTTGTACTAAAAAACCACCTGCTACAATCGTATGGTAATCTGGATCTACTAATACACCAAGACTTAATACAGATCCCACTTGTTCAGACATAGCTAGATAATAAGCTAAATCTTCTGCCACTTCACCTGTTTGAATAGGGCTTTGGGAAGTATAGTTTTGACGAAGTTTAGTAAACCGAGTCACTTGAACCTCTCCATTACGCCCTACAGCAGCCCCTACATCAAGCTTTCCTTCTCGCAATAGTGGTACATCTACATGGGGATGGTCCACATACCCTCGTACAGTGTTATTACTGAATGCATCCACATGAACAATGCCCAAAGGTCCATCACCACGTAATCGGATACTTACATTTTCATCATTTTTAAAATCACTAGCCATTAGCATAGCCCCAGTCATAGTACGACCTAACGCAGCTGTTGCTACCGGCCACAAATCATGGCGAACTCTCGCCTCTTCTACGGTATCAGTAGTTACGGCAATGGATAGCCGCAACCCTTCTGCTGTTGTATAACGTTTAATAAAATCCACGGATATCCTTCTTTCTACATAGATTCCAATAGATTGATCATTTCGATAGCACCCATAGCGCAATCAAATCCTTTATTACCAGCTTTTGTACCCGCACGTTCAATGGCTTGTTCAATATTCTCAGTAGTAACTACACCGAACATAACAGGGACACCGGATTCTAAGGATACATGAGCAATCCCTTTTGCCACTTCGTTACATACATAATCGTAATGCGTTGTAGCACCACGGATGACAGCGCCTAAGCAGATAACAGCATCATACTTACCAGATTTTGCCGCTTTTTGTGCAATCAATGGAATTTCAAAAGCACCTGGTACCCAAATGGTAGTGATATCACTGTCTTGTACGTCATGACGCAACAAGGCATCTTTCGCCCCGCTGATCAATTTAGATGTGATGAACTCATTAAAACGAGAGCCGATAATAGCAAATTTCTTACCTGTGCCTATTAATTTACCTTCTTGAATCATTGTAATTCTCCTTTATTCATATAAGACATATATGGAACTAAGCACACTGTTTATTAGGTGTTATTTTCATATATTATTACAACATATGGCGCATTTTTTCTTTTTTTGTATTCAAATATTTTGCATTAATGCTATTGGCTTTAATCACAATAGGAACACGTTTAGATACTGTAATACCCCAACGTTCTAAATCTTCTTTCTTTTCTGGATTATTCGTCAACAGCTTAACACTCTTCACGTCTAATTCGCGCAACATTTGTGCCGCTAAGGAATATTCACGCATATCTGGTGGGAATCCTAGTTTCACATTGGCTTCCACGGTATCATACCCTTGATCCTGTAATGTATAGGCTTTAATTTTATTCGTTAATCCAATGCCACGCCCTTCTTGACGCATGTAGATAACGATGCCTTCTCCTTGCTCTTCAATAGAGCGCAATGCATTTTCCAATTGTTCCCCACAGTCACAGCGATGAGAACCAAATACATCTCCTGTTAAGCACTCAGAATGAATACGCATCAACACATCAGATTTTCCACGTACATCACCTTTTACAATCATAAGATGTTCTTTATGATCTACTTCATTTTTAAACACAATGATGCGGAAATCACCGAACTTTGTAGGTAGTTTTGTTTCTGCTGCAATGCTTACTAATCTATCGTGTCGCTTTCTGTATTCCACTAAAGCTTCTACAGAAGCAATCTTTAAATTATGTTTTTTACTGAAAGCCAATAAATCATCCATACGTGACATATAGCCTTCATCATTGGTAATTTCACAAATTGCTGCCGCAGGATATAATCCAGCTAGTTTACAAAGGTCAATAGATGCTTCTGTATGGCCCTGGCGTACTAATACTCCACCTTCTTTGTAACGCAACGGAAATACGTGTCCAGGACGTCTAAAATCTTCTGGTTTTGCATTTGGATCAATGAGTTTTTGCATCGTTACAGCACGTTCTTCTGGAGAAATGCCTGTGGTCGTATCCACATGGTCTACTGATACAGTAAACGCTGTTTCATGATTATCCGTATTCTTTTCTACCATTTGAGGAATACCAAGTCGTAGCAAATCACCTTCCAACATCGGTGTACACAATAAACCTCGAGCCTCTTTGATGATAAAGTTAATGCTTTCACGAGTAGCAAATTCAGCAGCCAAAACTAAATCACCTTCGTTTTCACGACTTTCATCATCTACAATAATCACAGGCTTTCCTGCTTTTAAGTCTTCAATTACTTCTTCAATAGAGTTTAATGTATAGGACATAAATATCATCCTTTCTATAAAAAGCCGTTACGCACTAAAGTATCCATCGTCACTGTACTAGTATTAGTAGACTCCAGATGAGTTTCTTTCATAAAATGCTCAATATAACGGCCAAAAATATCTGTTTCTAAGTTCACTGTAGTACCAATAGTAGCATATTGCAAAATAGTGTTTCCAATCGTATGAGGTATAATAGAAATTTCAAACCAACCAGTTCCCACCTTGGAAACAGTCAAACTAGCTCCATCCACAGTGATAGACCCTTTGTATATAACATAGTGTAGAATAGCATCATCGGCAGCGATACGGAACACAATGGAATTACCCACATGATCTTTACCGATAATCTTGCCTTGACCGTCCACATGCCCTGCCACTACGTGGCCACCGAAACGACCGTTGGCAGCCATAGCTCGTTCTAAATTTACCTTACTTCCTGCTGAAAGATTTATTAATGATGTCATTTTAACTGACTCTGGCATCACATCTGCTGTAAATCTTTGGGCTCCTATGTTCGTGGCTGTTAAGCATACACCATTGACCGCTACGGAATCACCAATTCTTAAATCATCAAAAATTATAGTTCCTGCAATTTCAAGGGTAAGCGAGCTTTGGGAACGTTTTACACTCTGTATGGTCCCTATTTCTTCAATGATCCCCGTAAACATAAACGCCTTCTCTTCCTCTTCGATAACTAATTATTTTCATATTATCACCAACAGCCATCACTTCATCAATATCTAGCTGTACTGCTTCATCTAAACTAGAAAAGCCTAAACCACCCACAGCTGGTGTAGCTCCAATACCTCCAATAATACGATTCCCAATATAGGTTACCAATTTATCAAAAGATTTAGTTTCTACAAAACTAGCCACCACTTGGCTTCCACCTTCAATGAGTAAACTCATACATTGACGAGCACCTAGTTCTTCCAAAATAAAGGAAATGTCTAAACCTCTTTCATTGGATGGCGTCACAATAACTTCTGCTCCCTTATCACTGAAATCTCCCATTTGTTCTAGCCCACACTCTTCGCCAACAAATATTGTTATATTGCGATTAGGTACTGTCCAAATGGTTGCATCTAGTGGAGTTCTACCTTGAGAGTCTAGAATGTATAAATGCGGTTGATTTTCTACGGTTTCTTGTGGAAGACGACAACTTAGTAATGGGTCATCCGCTATAATCGTACCTACCCCTACTAACATAGCATCTACTTCTTTACGAATACGATGACCATCGAGCCTTGCTTCTTCGTTGGTAATCCATTTTGATTCACCACTGGCAGTAGCAATCTTTCCATCTATGGACATGGCAGATTTTAAAATCACGAAAGGCTTACCCGTTTTAATGTATGTAATAAAAGCTTCATTCATTTCCACACATTGCCGTTCTAAAACGCCAATCTCCACTTCTATGCCCGCTTCTTGTAGCATAGCTAGGCCTTTACCCGCTACTAATGGATTAGGGTCAATCATACCAATGACAACCCTAGAGATACCTGCAGCTATTACGCGCTTAGCACATGGCGGTGTTTTTCCATAATGTGAGCACGGTTCTAGTGTCACATATAAGGTAGCTCCTCTAGCATCCATACCAGCTTGATGTAATGCATACACCTCTGCATGAGGCTCGCCGGCTTTTTGATGATATCCTTCACCAATGATGCGCCCATCTTTTACAATGAGAGCTCCTACCATTGGATTTGGAGATGTACATCCTCTTGCTTTTTCTGCTAATTCAATCGCTTTTGCCATATATTTTTCATCAGTTGTCATATGTGTCATGGCTCACCTCTACACAAAAAAGGGACTATATACATAGTCCCTTTAGCATTCCAAATATTTGATAACATACACAATAGCTATCAATATACTGTCTTTTCCCATCCAGACTTTACTGTCGGTTCCGGAATATCACCGGATCTGCTCTCAAGAGCTTGCGGACTATTATACCGCCGGTCAGGAATTGAGGTTCCCCTCGCACCTTGCCTCAAAGACTTCTTTATTTGATTTTAGTTCTTATCTTTATAAGATGACTTTATTGTATCATAAATTGCTTACTATAGCAATGTAATAAGAAAAACAGCCCTAAAGGGGCTGCTTTTCTTTTCATGTTGTATGAATATATTACACAGTTATTTAGAACATGCATCTAATAGGTAAGCAATACCGATGAATGGAATACCTGCACGTTCGCCTAAGCCGATTTCACATGTGGAGCTAGAGCTTACTCCTAATGTAGCCCCGTACTCTTTCACTTCATCTCCTAAATCCCGTGTAGCGGAATGGTTCAATTCTGGTGTAAAGAAACCTTTTTGCCCTGCGAAACCACAACATGCAAAGGATTTAATATTGAATACTTCATCAGTACATGCACGTGCAAGCAGTTCAATGTATTTTTCTTTGCCAGCTTTTTTGATTTTACATTGTTTGTGAACAATAACACGCTCTTTACACTTCACAATATCTAATTTAGGAACAATATGTGTGTATAAGAACTCAGATACATCAAGGATTGTTACAGATTTAATATGTTTGAAAGCATGGGAGAAACATGCAGAATGGTCAATCACAACTGGATATACACCACCACAGCTTGCTTCTAATAAAGCATTTTCTAAATCGCGTAATGCACGTTTATCAATGTCTTCATAGTTTTCAAAGCTCAAACCACAACATAAGTTTTCAATATGACGTGGATAAATGACATTATAACCTGCTTTTTTACATAAGTTTTCCATCACTTGTTGCAAGCTACGAGTATCTTTTTGACCTTGATTTGGTTTGAAAGCACGATTTGCACAAGTACTGAAATACACAACATTATCATTGCCTACTGTGTTACGTTGATTTTTCAAGGTATGGCGGTTAGCTTTTGGCAATGTAGTTGGTGCATATGGTGTCACACCTGTTAGTTCGTGAGCCCCTTTTGTGATTTTAGAGATTAACTTATTGGTAATCACTTTACCTGCTGCACCACCTAAGGTAACCCCCATGCGAGCTGCTGCCAAGGTAGCTGGGAAATTGTCATAAATCGCTTCTGCAATACCATGACCTTTTGCTGTTACTTTACGAACAGATAATGCAATTTGCGCTGTATCAATGCCTAATGGACATAACATGGAACACATAGAACATGCTGCGCATGTATCTACACCATAGTATTGATAACCTTCAGATAATGCATCTGCTTCTGCATGTTTACCTTCTTGACGAAGACGTGTTTCTTCACGTACCAAGGAAATACGTTGACGTGGTGTTAATGTTAAGTTTTTAGATGGACAGTTCTTTTCACAGAAACCACATTCAATACACATATTGAACAATGGATCAATAGCCGCCATCGCTTTCAAGTTCTTTTTATATACATCTGGATCATCTGTAATGATAACATCTGGATTGATTAAGTAATTAGGATCAAATAGCTCTTTGATACGGCGGTTAACTTGGTAAGCTTTCACACCCCACTCTAACTCAACGAATGGAGCTACCATACGACCTGTACCATGCTCTGCTTTAATACTACCTTCTACAGCTGCTACTTGTTCTGCCATTTCTTTCACAAGTCCACTAAAATTATCACGTTCTCTTGGATCATTCAAGTCTGGAGTAATGATAAAATGAACATTGCCACTTAAAGCATGTCCAAAGATAATACCATTATCCATAAAATCATATTTACGGAATAACTCTGTAATGATACCGATGCCTTTAACAAAATCTTCAATTTTAAAACATACATCTTCTGTAATTACCGTAGAACCAGATTTACGTTGTCCTGCTGCAATTGGCAACAACCCTTTACGAATATACCACCAAGAATTATATTCTTCCGGATTCGTAGAGTATAAGCTAGGAATAATAGTTGGAATATCTTTTAATTGTTCTTTAATATATTCCACTTGTTCTTCTAATTCTTGCTCATTATTACTTTCAGATTGGAATAGAATACAGCTAGTACCCTCTGGCACTCCACGTACGAAGTCCGGTACTTGTTCTAATTTTTGTACACTCTTAAGACTGAGGTAGTCCATCATTTCCGCAGATACTACATATTGACGTCCCATATTCGCTAAGGTTACAACTGCGCGAGACGCATCGGATAGCTCTTTATAGAACACAAGACCACAAGCCTTGAATTTCTTATCTTCTACTGTATTATATACCACTTCTGATACGAACCCTAATGTACCTTCAGAACCAATAAAAATATGATTTAAAATATCTACAATATCTTCAAAATCTACTAACGTATTAATCGAATAACCTGTAGTATTTTTAATTTTAAATTTACGTTGGATTAATTCTACTAATTCAGGATCATCAAAAATCCATTGACGAAGGTCTAATAAGCCTTTTACAAGGTCTGCACGAGAGGTCATGAAAGCTTGTACACTAGCTGGATCACTAGTATCTAAAATCGTACCATCCACCAATACAACACGAACAGATTTTACCGTTTGGTAAGAGTTTTCTACAGTACCACAGCACATACCAGAAGAGTTATTATTAAAAATACCCCCTACCAAAGCACTAGCAATGGTAGCTGGATCTGGCCCAATTTTACGTCCATAAGGAACTAATTTTTCATTAGCATCGGAACCAATAACTCCGCAATCACAACGCAGTGCTTTGCCCCCATCTAATACTTCCATTCGTTTAAAGCCATCATTAGCCACCACTAATACATGTTCACTAGAAGCTTGACCAGATAAAGATGTGCCTGCAGCTCTAAAAGTAACTGGTGTACCATATTGATTCGCCAATTCCAAAATACGAATGACTTCAGCTTCATGATTAGCTTTCACCACTACTCGTGGTACATACGAATAACAAGAAGCATCTACACCATAAGCATAGCGGTGTAAAAAATCTGTAAATACTCGATCAGGGCATACGGCCTGTGCTTCCGTAGAAAAAGAAGCAAAATCGTAACGTAACGGTGCTTTCATAATAGGACCTCCTAGCATTACTATATGTAGTATGATTTATAAATTTGAACGACTCGTTCAAAGGGGCATAGCTCTCTATGTCTTACCTATAGCTTACCATAGGAGTAGAGTTTCGTAAATTCTATAATTAATTTTTATAATCATAACTATTACAAAAAGTATAACAAATTTACAAAATCAAAAATTTTTTATATAATAGACTATGAATGAAAGTAGGTGAAAACATGCACGTTTTAGGTGAACACGTTTTAATTGATTTATATTCATGTATTGATGAAAAAATAGAATCTCCTGCTGTCTTACAAGATGCTATTGTGAATGCCTTAGCAATTACAAATCAATGTGTTGAGGAAATCGATTGCCAAATTTTAGAAGATGAAATCTTCTTGGTAGCCGTATCCCATCACTGCCATGTAATTCT
>NZ_AFUJ01000028.1:0-10000 GCF_000221605.1 Veillonella sp. oral taxon 780 str. F0422
CCGTAGAGAAATTGATTGCTTTAGCAGATAATCGTGAAGAATTAGCAAGTTATCGTTCTAGTGCAGAAGAATTATTGAATGATATCGATTCTGTTACATTATTAGCAGCTGCTTTGAAATTGTTGACAAAAGAGCCAGATACAACTCCTGTTAGCATTACAGAAGAAGCGCCACTTCGCATACGTCGTCGCCGTGACAGTGGACGTCGAGATGGCCGTCGCCGTGATGATCGTCGTAGAGATGGTCGTCGTCGTGATGATCGTCGTGACGCAGATAGAAGACGTTCCTCTCGCGATCGTAGTCAACGTTCCAATAGTGGAGAGCGCCGTTCTCGTGATGGACAAAAACAACAAAAGCATCAAGGTAGCGGTTTCAAGCCGTATTTTAAAGAATAATTTCGTTAAGTAACGATATTTAAAATTAAACAATTCTGATTATTGTTTGGGAATGAACTTTCTGATATAATATAGATAGAGTAATAGTATTTTAATCTCACAGTTAAGCTTCCAAGTGGAAAGGATGTGCTTTATGGATATTGCACAAAAATTGCGAGAAGAAGGTTATAAAGTGACACCACAGCGTATTGCCATTTATAATGTTCTTTACGCAGAAAACAACCATCCCACTGCGGAAATGATCTACCAAAGTTTGCGGGAAGACCATCCAAGTATGAGCTTGGCGACTGTATATAAAACGATGGAGATTTTTGAACGCATTGGTTTAGTTCGCGTCTTAGACTTGGGCGATGATTGTAGCCGTTATGACTGGGATACAAGAAATCATCCGCATGTACGCTGTACAATGTGTAATCGTATTAATGATTTACATGATGTACAAGTAAACTGTCTAAGAGAAGAAGTGGCACGCCACAGTGAATATGAAATTACAGGACTTCATGTGTCTTTTGAGGGCATTTGTCCAGAATGTTTGCGTAAAAGCTCACATTAATTAGTCATGTAAAAGAAATAGAGGATAATTGCTTATATAAACAATTGTCCTCTATTTTTATGCCTGTAAAGAGATAGTCATAACATGATATACTTACAAGTAAGATAGTGAATCATCAAGAGAAGGAGTTATACATGAGTCAATTAACAATCGGATGTCATTTATCCATCAGCAAAGGCTATTTACATATGGGAAAGGAAGCATTATCCATTGGTGCCAATACATTTCAATATTTTACGAGAAATCCTCGTGGTGGTAAGGCACGTGCCTTTGACGAAGCAGATATGAAAGCCTTAGATGCATTCCTGAAAGAACATCAATTTGGGAAACTACTAGGACATGCGCCATATACTTTAAATGCTTGTGCCGCCGATCCAGGACTCCGTGAGTTTGCTAAAAATTCCATGCGTGAAGATTTAGAACGATTGGAATATTTGCCAGGTCATTTATATAACTTTCATCCAGGTAGCCATGTGAAACAAGGTGTGGACCAAGGCATCGAATATATCGTAGACATGTTAAATGAAGTGATTTTTCCAGGCATGAAAACTACCGTTCTATTAGAAGCTATGGCAGGGAAAGGTACGGAAGTAGGTCGTAATTTTGAAGAGTTAGCACGTATTATTGATGGAGTAAAACACAAAGAATACATTGGTGTTTGTGTGGATACTTGTCACATTCATGAAGGTGGATACGATATCATTGAAAATTTAGATGGTGTGCTGGAGGAGTTTGATCATTTTATAGGGCTAGATAGAATCCATGCGGTGCATTTGAACGATTCCAAGAATCCTAGAGGAGCTCATAAAGATCGTCATGAAAAAATCGGGGAAGGTCACATTGGCATTGAGGCCATTGCTAATTTCATTACCCACCCAAAATTACGTCATCTACCATTCTATTTAGAAACACCAAATGAACTAGATGGATATGCAAAAGAAATTTCTATCTTACGGGAGATTTATGCAAACGAGGTGTAAGTATGCGCATACTACATACAGCAGACTGGCATTTAGGACGACTATTTTATAACGAACATTTAACAACGGACCAAGCCCATATATTGGATCATCAATTTTTCCCTTTACTGAAAGAAGAACAGATTGATCTGGTGGTCCTCAGTGGGGACGTCTTTGATCGCTCAGTGCCACCTATTGAGGCCATTGAATTATGGGATTCCGTGCTCCATCGATTGGCTTTTAGCGAGAATATTCCTATGGTGGCCATTTCAGGTAATCACGATAGTGGACCACGCTTAGCGATGGGTCACAGTGCTTGGGAAACTCATGGTATCCATTTGTTAGGCCATGCTCACCAAGGGATAAATCCCATCTCTTTCCAAGATGCGTATGGTCAACTCGATGTATGGGCATTGCCCTACGGAGAGGTGCGTGATATGCAAAGTGCTCTGAATCGGCAAGGTGTTGGAAATGAAAAGATAGAAATAACAGAGCATATCGAATCTGTTAAGGCATCTAAAAAACATAGAACGCAATGCGAATCAGCAGATTTATTTGCCTCTTTAAGTAATGAAGATATTGTAAATTTAGACAACTCTTCGTATAAAGGTAATGATGAGATTTCTGTTGTCGGTACTGCGGAATGTGCGTTAGGTGTTGATACAAATAAATATAATTGGACTATCGCAGATGCCTATGAACATTGGTCATATTATGCGAAGCGTTGCTCTAAAGGACACCGCAGTCTTTGTATGGCTCATGCTTTTGTGGCAGGTGGTGCTGAAAGTGAGTCGGAACGGCCTCTGTTAGTAGGAGGTTCTGGGCAAGTTCCAACAACGGTATTCAAAGATTTTACATATACTGCCTTAGGTCACTTGCATAGACCACAACGGATTGGGGTGGACCATATTCGCTACAGTGGATCTTTGTTGACCTATTCCTTTGACGAGGTAGGGTATAGTAAAAGTTTCACTATTGTTGATATAGACGGCAAAGGAGCTACAACAATCAGTGAGATTCCTATTGTAGGACGCCGCCAATTTGTGAGCCTGACGGGATATTTTGACGATTTGCTAGCAGATGAAAGTCTTCATACACGGCATCATAATGATTATGTGGAAATACGATTGTTAGATACGGCACCTGTAGTGGACGGAATGCGCCGCTTGCGAAAGGTATTTCCATATTGTATGCGATTAGAATTAGTAGGTCGTATGGAAGTGGTGCGAGATACAACAGGTGCTAAACGATTCAAGGAATTAAATGAGAAAGATTTATTTGCCCAATTTGCTAAGGAAGCTCGTAATGAAGAACTTTCACAAGAAGAATTAGAGTATATGGAAGGTTTGTGGCATCGTGTATTAAGGGAGGAAGAAGCATGAGACCCTTACGATTAGAAATGACTGCCTTTGGCCCGTATCCTAAGAAAGTAATCCTTGATTTTGCCGTATTGGCAAATCAATCCATGTTTTTGATTACAGGTCCTACAGGGGCAGGAAAAACAAGTATATTAGATGCCATTGTATATGCCCTATATGGTCAAACCAGTGGTGGCCTTCGTGATGGATCTGATATGCGTAGCGATTATGCAGATGCTACTACACCTACATCAGTGGTGTTTGAGTTTCAAGTAGGTGATCATCGATATAGGATGGAGCGAACTCCAAAACAAGAATTACAGAAAAAACGAGGCACTGGTACAAGAACGGTATTAGCAACTGCTTCTATCAGTGAATGGATTGATGAAGAATGGAAATTACTCGCTACAAAAGCCCAAGAAATTCGTGACTATGTACAACAGATCATTGGATTTCGTGTAGATCAATTTTTGCAAGTTGTCCTATTACCGCAAGGTGATTTTAGAAAATTGTTAGTAGCCCCCACATCAGAACGGGAAGTATTGCTACATACGATTTTTAAAACCTCTGTGTATAAACGCATGCAAGATGTATTGAAGGAAGAATTGACTAAATCTACCGTAGGGATTCAAGATACATTGCAAAAGGTTGAGTTTTTATTGAGTACCTACACAGTAGATACGTTACAGGACTTAGTGGCATTGACGGAAGAAGAACGTGCTGTATTAGGGATTCGTGAAAAAGAACGTAAGGAGAAACAGGAGCAGTGCGATGTTTTGCAAACAGCCTATGCTAAGTACGAAACCTATGCCAACCTAGTATCGCGCAAAGATCAATACAGTCAAGCCTTGGCTACTCATCAAGAAGGAGAGTCGGCGCATCTTGCATTAGGGGAGGCTATTAGCCGTTGGGAACGGTTGCAAGAAGTTCGGAGGTCTATGAAAGACTATGAGAAATTGCAAGATATTTTCAGAACGGATAAAGAAAAATTAGAAGCCTTGAAAACATCGTTGCAGTCCGTGGAAGGAAGTTTACAAACCTTAGAGTCTAAGTGGAAACAGCTAATAGCTCAAGAGGAAACGTATGCAAAGCAACAAGAGCAATACCACCAATTACAGGCCTTGCAACAAGAGGTGGAGTGGTATGGCGAACTTGTGACAAAAAGGAATGATATAGAGGCTTCGAAAGCACAGCAAGTGGAGCAACAACAGGCTCTACAACAGGAGGTAACTACAAGTCAGGCAGAGCTGGAGTTGCATCGTAAAACATTAGAAGGTATAAAGACAGAGTTACAAAATTATGCTTCCTTAGGTGAGGAAAAATTATGTACCAGTGAACTGCGGAGTTGGTGGGATTCCTTAAAGGGGGTTGTTAACAAACTCCAAACTGCTTGGGATGCTAGAAATCTTCATAGTCAACAGTTGGAGGAAGAACGACAGGTCTGCAAGACGCGTGAAGGTCTATATCATCATAATGAGCAATTATTACGACAACACCAAGCCTATGAAGTGAGTTTGCAAGTGGAAGATGATTCGCCGTGTCCTGTTTGTGGTTCCTTAGAACATCCACAACTAGCACAAGCCCCGTCGGAAAACATTGTTAGAGAAACGGTAGATAGATTCCGCAGAGAGTTCCAAGCTAGTCAAACACAGGTGGCAACGATAGAAACCAAGCTAAGCCACAGTGAAGAAGAAGTAGAACGATATAGTAAAGAATGGAATCGTTTATGTGAAAGCTATCCAAATGTAACAGAAGGTGTGCAAAGAAAAGCTATTATTCACTTGGGGAATATGTTGGAATCGGCTATACAAGTCAAGGACATAGATAGGGTAGCTGAACGCCTCCAATGGTGGAAGGTATCTGCAGATATAGAAACCATAGACCAAGCGTTTAAAACGATACAAAATGAGTTAGTTGTTGCTGAAACCACTAAAGTAGAATTGGAAGAAAGATTAGAAACATTACATAAGGCAATACAAGTAGAAGAAGCTAACTTTCATACAAAACAACTGGAATTGACTACTTTAGCTGGTCAGATAGAGACGATTAAACAAGATGTTCACCACATGACAACAGAAATGCATCGTATTGAAAAGAGTATAGCTCCTTTTACGGTGGAAACGTATACGGCTGAGGTGAAAGATCTCGCAGATTCTCTGAAACGGTATGAAGCGGACCGTAAAGAGGTAGAAGCCGCGCGTCAAGCTAGCCAAGAACAAAAGGTGGCGCTCATCACAGAAATAGGGACTATTAAAGAACAACAGGATCGCATGGCGCAGGATATAGAATTCTTGGACAAGGAAATCGAGCAAGTGTTAGCAGCGGAATCTCTTACCATTGATGCATTTAAACAGGAATCTCATGCATTTGATAAATTGCCAGCATGGAAAGAAACCTTTAGTGTCTATAACAACGAAACATTGCGACTAAGCTCTCTGTTAGAAGAAGTGCGAAGTGATTTAGCCAACTATACTACAGTGCCAGAGGAAATAGCCAAGGGTGCTGTGGAAACAATAGAACAGGAATTAAAAGAATTGGGGGAAACTATTGGTACCCTGAAATCTCAAGTTCTAGCTAAAGAAAAGACAATACAAGAAATTACTGGGTTGGAAGAGTCCACTAAAGTATTGTCGGATCGTCGGGCATTTATCTTCGGCTTAGCCGATTTAGCCAATGGCGGTGATTCAGGTATGAAAGGGGTCAGCTTTGAACGCTATGTACTAGGTGCTATCCTGGAAGAAGTGTTGTGTGCGGCGAACTTACGACTTCATGATATGAGTCGTGGTCGCTATCGATTGGAACGATCGGTAGAAGAAGGAGGTCGTGGCGCACGGGGGTTGGATATTGCTGTCTTTGATGCCTATACAGGGGCAAGCCGCCCTGCCAATACGTTGTCTGGAGGAGAAACCTTTTTAGCGTCCTTAGGTTTAGCTATGGGATTGGCGGATGTCATTCAATCTTATGCGGGAGGTATTCATTTGGATACCATGTTTATTGATGAAGGGTTTGGAACTTTGGATCCAGATACCTTAGATGTGGCAATGGAAACACTAGTAGCATTGCAATCCCAAGGACGATTGGTAGGCATCATATCTCATGTGCCAGAATTACAACAACAAATTGGTGCACACTTGGTGGTGACAAAAACGGATGAGGGAAGCAGGGCCTACTTTCAAGTGCAGTGATTGTATTCCCGTAGTACCTATGTTAGAATAATACTGTTATTTACTAGGAATTAAGGAGGAAGTATGAAATTTAGCTTTGCTCATAATAATATTAACGTGAAAGATTTGGATACAAGTTTATCCTTTTATAAAGACGCATTAGGGTTAGAAGAAGTCGGTCATATCGATGGAGAAGATGGATCTTTTAAAATCGTCTATTTAGGGGATGGTACCAATCCGCATCGATTAGAATTGACATGGCTACGTGATTGGGAGCGTCCTTATAATTTAGGGGATAATGAATTCCATGTGGCATTTTATGTAGATGATTATGCAGGAGCGTTAGCAAAACATAAGGCTATGAACTGCGTTGTCTATGAGAATGAAGCAATGGGCATTTATTTTATTGCTGATCCAGATGGATATTGGACTGAAATTATCCCAGCAGGAGCCTATTAATATGGAACATATGTTAACGCGCTTACAATGGTTGGTAGGGGAAGAAAAATTAAAACCCTACAAGGTAAAAAGTCCTTCTTTTTGGATGCGGTGGTGTAGGCTCCTTTGCCCTAGAAGCGTTGGTTCGTTCTGGCGTAGGGCATATAATTATTGTCGATGGTGACAAAGTGACGGTGAGCAATATTAATCGTCAGCTTATTGCTTTGCCTAGCACGGTAGGTCAACGTAAAGTAGAGGTCGCAAAAGAGAGAGCCTTAGCAATCAATCCTAATCTACATATTGAGGCTTATGATATGGTATATACTGGTGAAAGTCATCCTACTTTCATTGCCGATATTAATCCGGATTTTGTCATTGATGCCATTGATATGGTAAGTGCTAAACTATCTATCATCGAAACGTGTTATAATAGAAATATACCTTGTATATCTTCTATGGGAACAGGAAATAAAATGTGGCCTGATCAATTGAAGATTACAGATATTAGTAAGACCCATACATGCCCATTGGCGAAAGTTATGCGTAAAGAATTGCGTCGTCGTGGCATTAAAAAGCAAACCGTATTATTCTCTACAGAACAACCGATGACACCGAACCGTGATGATGACTCTAGAAGTCCAGGTTCCTGTGGATTTGTTCCTTCTGTAGCAGGATTGCATTTAGCGGGTCATGTCATTAGAACTTTTTTGGAGGTACAGTAATGAAAAAAGCAATTATTCATATGGAATACGGTGACATTGTTATCGAATTATTTGAAAACGAAGCTCCTGGTACAGTAGCTAACTTTGAAAAATTAATCAAAGAAGGATTTTATGATACTTTGAAATTCCATCGTGTTATCCCTGGTTTTGTGGCTCAAGGTGGTTGCCCAATGGGTACAGGCGTAGGTGGCCCTGGTTACACAATTCCATGCGAAACTAAAGGTAACCCACATAAACATGTTCGTGGTGCTTTATCCATGGCACATCGTGGACCTAACACAGGGGGCAGCCAATTTTTTATCGTGTACGAACCACAACCTCATTTAGACGGCGTTCACACTGTGTTCGGTCAAGTTATCGAAGGTATGGATGTAGTAGATAAAATCCAACAAGGTGACCGCATGCAAACTGTTGAGGTAGTAGAAGACTAATGGCAGGCATTAAACGCTATCGGTTAGAACATCCTGAATGGTTACAAGTGAAAAAGGATGGGAATTTTTCCTATGGGTATGACCAAGAGTGGTACGAAGATGCGTGGAAACGCTTAGCTGGTTGTGGTCCTACAACGGCGACACAAGTGATTTCCTATGTCCTTTTCCGCGATGGATATTTACCTGTTGAGACTGTTGCAGACGGTGATCAAGCCTTGGAACGCATGAATCAAGTATGGGAATACGTGCGCCCTCGCTATGGTGGTGGACTCTATAAAAGTACTTGGTGGGAACAAGGTGTCAACCAATATATGGCAGATAACAACCTGTCTTATAATGTGAAACGATTGCCGATTTTTCCTCTGAAAGGAAGCGCTTATACGGTGGAAGAAGTAACGGCTTTCATACAACGTGGACTGGAACAAAATTGTCCTGTTGCTTTTTTAAATCGTCATCGTGGACAGGAAGAAGGGCTATCTACATGGCATTGGGTTCCTATCGTATCTATGCAAGTTAATTATGATGACACACGATGTGTTGTCTATGATGAAGGTATGGAACGAACTTTTTCACTACGCCGTTGGTTACGAGATAATTTACTGGGTGGAGCTTTTTTATACATCCAGTCACAATGTGAGGAGTAAGAAATGACACAATGGATTAAAGAATTACAGTCCCCTCATCTTGCATTATGCGCAGAAGTGGATGAAATTTTATATTCTGGAAAATCCGACTTTCAAACCATAGAAGTCGCTCATAGTTTAGAATATGGTAATATGCTTGTGTTGGATGGTGTGTTTCAAACGTCAGAACGAGAAGAATTTGTGTATCATGAAATGATGAGCCACATTCCGTTATTCTTGCACCCAAACCCTAAGCATGTATTGATCATTGGTGGCGGTGATGGTGGCGTGGCTAGAGAATGTGTACGCCATAGCTGTGTAGAAACAGTGACAATGGTAGAAATTGATGGTAAAGTAGTGGAATTGGCAAAACAATATTTGCCATCTATTGCTGACGCTATGATTCGCCAAGATCCAAAATTGACGGTAACCATTGGTGACGGTATTGGTCATGTAGCGGGAAAAGAAAATTTCTATGATGTGATTATCGTAGACTGCTCTGACCCAATCGGACCTGGTGAAGGTTTATTTACAGAAGAATTCTACAAAAATACATATCGTGCCTTGAAGGAAGATGGTTTATTTGTACAACAAACAGAATCTCCAGTAATGCATCAACAACTAGTATCTGATGTATTCTACTATGTAAATAAACATTTCCCTGTGACTCGCCTATATACAGCATTCATTCCGTTATATCCAACAGGTATGCATTGCTTTACTATGGGATCTAAGAAACATGACCCATTAGAATGGGATCCAAATCGTGCCCAAGATTTTACAACTAAATACTATAACTATGGCATCCAAAAATCTGCATTCGTATTGCCAACATTTGTAAAACAATATTTACAAGCTCGAATTGCAGAATAAACTCTTTACCTAGGAGTGCTATAGTGAGTGACGAACTAGCACTTTCCTTGTGAAAGTGCTAGTTTTGCGTATGGGTTGTACAACCGAACAGGGCAAGTTCATAAATAATAGGTAAACGCATGATATTTTTATCAGTAAGTAGATATATTAAAATACAGTATCTAAGTGCAGCTAGTTAAAAAACTTGTTGAAACTATGGAGCTGGAAAAATATTTGTGATACATGGTATTGAAATTCCTAGTAAATAGGTATACAATAAAAACAATATTGTATTTACAATGAAACATATAATATATTTTTTATTCATGTGAATTAACAAAAGGGGAGACTATAATGAAACAATATGACTTACTCGTTATCGGCTTTGGTAAAGCAGGTAAAACATTAGCTGCCACATTTGGCAAAGAAGGAAAACAAGTCGCTTTAATTGAACAAGATCCAGCTATGTATGGTGGTACATGTATCAACATCGGATGTATCCCTA
>NZ_AFUJ01000027.1:0-46535 GCF_000221605.1 Veillonella sp. oral taxon 780 str. F0422
GGAAAAGAAGTTCCAGGTTCTACAAAAGCGAATAATGGCTTAGTAGATTTATCCAAACCAGCAAATGGAGATGCACCAAAAGTAAGCGATAACACAGCTGCTACTGTAGGTGATCTACGTAACATGGGTTGGATTGTATCTTCTAACAAAACAACAGGCGAAAATGGTGCAGTGACTACTGATGAATACTCTGCAACAGTGAAAAACGCTAACGAAGTGAAATTTGTAGGCGAAGGTACAGCTGTCGTATCTGGTAAAACAGATGACCAAGGTGTTCGTACAATCACTGTAAAAGTAGATGACCAAACGTCTACAAACAATGCGGTAACACCTGTGGTGTACACAGATAAAGATGGTAAACAAGTATATCCAACTGGTAAAACAGATAAAGATGGTAACCAAATCTTCAATACTAAACCAGATGGAAAAGGCGAGGATGTAACAGGTCCTGTTAAAACAACAATTAATGGACCAAAAGGAACCACAAGTCCAGCATCCTTGAGCAATGTGAAAAACAACATTCCAGCAGTGAATGATGCTGATAAAAAAGTAACAAATGCTGATGGAACAGATAAACCAGATGCAGGTAATGTAGCAAACATTAACAAAGCTCCATTGACAGCAGAAGAAGCAGCGGACTTGTTGAAACCAACAACAAAAGATGGCAAATCAAATCCTAACTTCGTAGGCAACAATGCAGCCACAGTATCTGACGTATTAAACGCAGGTTGGAATTTACAAAACAATGGCGCTGCGAAAGACTTTGTGAAACCATTCGATACTGTGAACTTTGTAAACGGTGTGAATACGACAGCCGTGGTGACTACATCTGAAGATGGAACCACAAGCAATGTGACATACAATGTAACAGGATTGCCTGTGACATACACTACAGCAGATGGTACACCAGTATCCAAAATTGGAGACAAATACTACACAGTGAATGATAAAGGTCAACCAATTGGATTCCAATGGTAAGCCAAGTGCGAAGGTCAATGAAGATGGAGTACCTGTGGATGAAAATGGAAATGAATTTCTGACCAATCGATACAACTGATACTCCATTAACATCTAAATTAGTGAATCCAAATGCTAAAAATACAGATGCTGAACCAAATAAGAAAACTACAGATCCTACACAATTAGGAAATGTAACATCTGGCTTGCAAAAATATGGTGATACAGTAGATGGAAAAGAAGTTCCAGGTTCCACAAAAGCTAACAATGGTTTAGTTGATTTATCTACACCAACAGATGGGTCAAAACCTAAAGTAAGCGACAATACAGCTGCTACAGTAGGCGATTTGCGTAACATGGGTTGGATTGTATCTTCTGACAAAACAACAGGTGAAACAGACAAGGCCTATACAGATACAGTGAAAAATGCAAATGAAGTGAAATTCGTTGGCGAAGGTACAGCTATCGTATCTGGTAAAACAGATGACAAAGGTGTACGTACCATCACTGTAAAAGTAGATGACCAAACGTCTACAAATAACTCAGTTACACCTGTTAATTACACAAAAGCAGATGGTACTAAGGTATATCCTAAGACGGTGACAGATCCAAAAACAGGTAAAGAAGAAGTTAAATTCTTTGAAAATCCAGACGGATCTGGTGCAGAAGTTCCAAAAGGAGATGTGGTTACATCTATCAATGGACCAGAAGGGACAACAAGCCCAACTACATTGAAAAATGTGAAAAACAACATTCCAAATGTAAATGATGGCTCCAAAACAATTACAAATCCTGATGGTACAGAAAAACAGGCGATGTAGAAAACATCAACAAAGCGCCATTAACAGCAGAAGAAGCAGCAGCATTAGCAAATCCAAAAACAAAAGATGGACAAACAAATCCTAAGTACATTGGTAACAATGCAGCTACAGTATCTGACGTATTGAACGCAGGTTGGAACTTACAAAATAATGGAGAATCTCGTGATTTTGTAAAACCATATGATACAGTGAACTTTGTCAATGGTCTTGGTACCACCGCAGTGGTAACAACTCGTGAGGATAACACGGCAAGTGATGTTACATTTAATGTAAAAGCAGCTAATGGTTCTGTAACGGTTGACAAAAATGGTGTAAAAGTAACTACTGGTGAAATGAAGCCAGCAGTAGGTACGGATAATAAGGAAACAGGAGCTATTGCTACCCCTGCAGATCCAGCTACAGCTAAGCAATTAAAAGAAACCTTAGCAGCTGCTGAAAAAGACTTGTCTGCAGCAAGAGCAGCTTTAAAAGAAGCAGAAAAAGCATTAGCGGCAGATCCAAAAGATCCAGCATTACAACAAACGGTGGCAGATAAGAAAGCTGATGTAGCTGCTAAACAAACACCAGTAGATACAGCACAGAAAGCGCATGATGAGGCAGGATTGAACAAAGTGGCTACCGTACAAAATGTAGCGGAAGCCATCAACAATGCGGGCTTCAACTTGAAAACATCTGCTGACGGGGGAGAAAAACTTACTGGAACTAAGGATGACGGAGAGTTAATTAAACCAAGCAATACTGTGGAAATGGTAGCAGGAAATAACTTGACTGTGAAACAGGATGCAAATGGTAAAATTACATACGCTACGAAAGATAATGTGACTTTCACAAATGTGGATACAGGCACGTTGAACGTAGGTAGCCCAAATACTTATACAGATGGTAAAGGTAATACGTACACGAAAGTGGGCGACAACTATTACAAACCAGCTGATGTAGTGAATGGCGCTCCAAAATCAGGTGCAACACCAGTGGATGTAACAACAACACCTGTTACACCAGTGAGCCCTGTGACAATGAAAGCAGAAGCGGCAAAACCAGCTACGAATAATGCATCAGATGCACAACCATCTTCCGCATTAAATGTCACATCTAAGGATGGTAAACCAACACAAATTACAGGTGTAGGTTCTACGTTGAACACTAAATCTGTAGATACTACACCACAAGGTACAGCGCCAGGTGCTACTCCTAACACAACACCAACAAACTTAGTTGATTTGGAAGGTACAGCCGATGCGCCTGTGAATAAAAACGCAGCAGCTACGGTAGGTGACTTACAAAATATGGGCTGGGTTGTATCTGCCAAAGATGGCAATGGCTACAAAGATGTGGTGAAAAACGCAAATGTAGTTGACTTCAAAGGCGGTAAGGGTATTGAAATTACTGGTAAAACATTGACTGATGGCACTCGTGAAATTACGGTAGGTATCAAAGAAGGGGAAGTTACGAATAAAGTAACGATAACTAATGCAAATGGTACAAAAACTGATGCAGTTAAAATTGGAGATAACTACTACAAAGTAGATAAAGATGGTAAACCAATAGGATTCGAAAAAGGTCCAGATGGTAAACCAGCAGGTACTCCATTGAAGGTTGATCCTAAGACTGACAAAGTAACGAATGCGGGCGCAGGCTTTGTGACAGGTAATACAGTGGCGAATGCAATCCAAGATTCTGGTTGGAATGTAGGTATTGGTTCTACTGATAAAGATTTCAGTAAAGATGCAAAAGTGTACGACAAGGTAAATCCAAATGACGATGTGAAATTCGCAAATGGTGCTAATACGAATGTATCTATGGTGACTGTGGACGCTCTTAATGAGGATGGTACTAAGAAAGCAACTACATTTGTCAAAGTAGATGTGAATAGAGATCTTAAAATTGATTCTGTCACAACTGGCGGTACAGCAGTTGATAAAAATGGTAACAACCTTGTAAAAGTGGGCGATGATTACTACAAAGAGTCCGACATTGATCCAGTGACAAAACAACCAAAACCTAATGCAAAACCAGTTCCAAAAGCTGATGTGACACCGGCCAAAGATGGTGCGATGATCGTGAAAAATGCTGACGGTAAGGATGTGGTATCTGCTACAGTTGGTAAAGATGGTAGCGGTGAATTTGCAGTCAAAGGCAAAGATGGTAAAGACGGCATTTCCATGACAGCGAAAGATGGACAAGGTGCCATCGGTGTGAATGGTAAAGATGGTGCTACTACAACCATAAAAGGTGATACCATTACGATCAAAGATAAAGATGGTAACACTAACACAAGCACACCAACATCCAATGAGTTGAAAGATACTAAAGGAAATACCAATACATCTACAGCAGACAAAAATGAGCTAAAAGACAAAGATGGTAATACCAATACAAGTACTCCGACAACTAATGTATTGAAGGATACAAATGGAAATACGAATATTTCTAATGCTGCAGGAACTACTTACAAAGATAAAGATGACAATACAGCTGTAGTAGGACCTAAGGAAATTGCTTTAACTGATAAATCTGGTGATAATAAGGCATCATTCACCAATAAAGATTTAATTTTTAATGCAACGGATCCGAAGACTGGCGTAGAAAAAACATCGCATGTATCTGGTGATAAGATAGCCTTTACTACAACTGATGAAATGGAAAAAGTATTCGATAAAGATGGTAAACCAGTTATCGATCCTACTACTGGAAAACAAAAAGAAGTAGTAAAAATGGAAAAAGTATTCGATAAAGATGGTAAACCAGTTATTGATCCTACTACTGGAAAGCAAAAAGAAGTGATTAAAAATCCTGGTAACTCTACGGAGTATACGAACGAAGGATTGAAAGTCATTCCAAATAGTACAGTAGCTCGTGATGCAAATGGAAATCTTACATATGTAGATAAAGATAATAAGCCTGTCATGAAAGACAAAGATGGTAACTTTGTGTATATGGGTAAAGATGGAAAACCAGGTAAGACCTATACGGGTGCTGTGGGAGCGTTAAAACCAAATGTAGTAGATAATACTCGAGTTATTTCCTTCGGTATGGATAAACCAGTGTTGGATAAAGATGGTAAGCCTGTAACTGGTCCAGATGGTAATCCAGTGATGACAGAAGGTATCTCTGCAGGTATGCAACAAATGCACAATCTTGCACCAGGTACGAAAGATACGGATGCAGTTAACGTATCTCAATTACGAGGAACAACGATCAATATCAATAATCGTATTAATCGTTCTGGCGCACAAGCGGCTGCATTAGCTGGATTACAAACCATTCAATATGATCCATTAGAGCCAACTCAAGTGTCTGCAGGCCTAGGATACTATCAAGGTGCTAGTGCGTTAGCTCTTGGAGTGAACCACTACAAAAATGAATCTACTTTATTCCATCTAGGTGCTTCCTTTAATGGATATGGTAGTGAAGTGATGGCCAATGCTAGTGTGACTTGGAAATTTGGTGCTCGTGCTGATGAAACAGCTGTGAAAGACACATTCCGTCAAGGACCAATCAGTGCCTCTTACACATTACAAGATAAGGTATCTGCCTTAGAAGCACAAAACCAAATCCAAAAAGACCAATTAAATGAATTGCGTGCTACCAATGCTGCTCAAAAAGCAGAAAATGAAGCACAACGTGAAGAATTGGCATTGATGAAAGCGCAAATTGCAGAATTGTTCAAACGCATGAATGGATAATCTTAGACACTAAGAGTATCTATACATCTTGTTGCTATATACCTTATGAAGTTCCTAATTGAATAGGATATAGGGAAGACCGTAACACACCCCTTCTCAAACTATACAGTGATTATGTTAGTTCAGGGGGGGATGTTACGGTCTTCTTGTATTTGCGTGATTTAGGCAGCAATCTTTTTACGAGAAGGCCCCAAATATGGTATGATATAAGGTACAGATAATAATACATAACATATTCCTACATAGATAATAGGAGGTACCTACGTTGAGTAGTATATTTGATATTATTGGGCCCGTTATGATAGGTCCATCTAGTTCACATACAGCAGGGGCGGCGCGTTTGGGAAAGATGGCTTTGTCTATTTTTCGTGAGCGCCCTGACAGTGTCACTATGACCTTATATGGTTCTTTTGCCAAGACCTATCGTGGACATGGTACAAACCGTGCTTTGGTGGCAGGATTACTGGGAATGGATGCAGATGATGCACGTATTCGTGAGTCCTTGGAGATAGCAGAACGTGAGAACTTTCAGTATACCTTTATTGAATCGGAAATAGATGCAGGCCATCCTAATACAGTTCGATTCAATATGTACGGTAAAGATGGAAAACACATGTCTGTTACAGGGTCATCCCTCGGTGGAGGTCGTGTGGCAGTGACCAATATTGATGGTATCGATGTAGATATTACTGGGGAAGAGCATCAAATCATTGTCTTTCATACAGATCAACCGGGTGTTATTGCTGGGGTCACACATATTTTGGGGCTAGAAACAATTAATATTTCTAGCATGCGGGTGTTCCGTAAGCGAAAAGGGTCAGAGGCAGTCATGCTTATTTCTACGGACTCTGATGTAGATGCAATGGCATTGCAGCAAATTAAAGAAGTGCCGGGCATTTCCTCGGTTATGTATTTTGAACCATTGGAATAGAGGATACTATGAGTTATTTATACGATACAATTGAAGACATTGTTCGCTTGGCTGATCGTGAAAGTATTTCCTTTTCCGAAGTGGTCTTGCGTTCAGAAATAGAAAGTACGGGCTCGACGAAAGAGGAGGTCCTAGCTGAGATACGACGTCGTATTCAGATTTTTAAGGAATCTGTTCGTGATGGCATCGCTGACACAAGAAAAAGTAAGAGTGGTATGTCTGGAGGGCAAGCGAAACAATTAGATGAAAGACAACCTCTTTTTTTAAGCGATTTAGCTTATCGGGCACTACGTTATGCTATTTCTGTGAATGAAGCAAATGCAAAGATGTTCCGCATTGTGGCATGTCCTACAGCAGGAGCCTGTGGTATTTTACCAGGTGTGATGCAAGCGGTAGGAGAAGTCTACGAATGCGATGAGGAAGCGTATGTGAATGGATTTTTAGCGGCAGCTGGTGTAGGTAATGTAGTGACAAATCAAGCCTGTGTAGCGGGGGCTGTGGGTGGTTGTCAAGCCGAAGTGGGTACAGCGGCTGCTATGGCTTCTGCTTGTGCTGTAGCGATGATGGGCGGCACTACGGAAGAAGTGGTAACGGCTATGACTCTATGTATGAAAAATGTCTTAGGTTTAGTTTGCGATCCTGTGGCAGGACTGGTGGAAGTGCCTTGCGTGAAAAGAAATGGAATCTATGCAGTGCATGCGTTGGCATCCGCAGAAATGGCTATGGCAGGATTGCGTAGTCGCATTCCTGCAGATGAAGTGATTGGAGCGATGGATTCCATTGGACGGGCTTTACCAGAAGCGCTTCGTGAAACGAGTGAAGGCGGTTTGGCGAAAACTAAAACAGGTGTGGATATCACGAATCGGTTAGCCCATCAGAAATAGAGAGGTGTAAGTATGGGCATGGAAGCATACAAAGAGACTTCTATCTACAAAGGAGCTCTGCGCATTTTGCAGACCTTACAAGCAGCGCATTATGAAGCGTATATTGTGGGTGGTGCGGTGCGAGATATACAGATGGGACGTATTCCTCACGATTATGATATTGTCACTTCCGCTATGCCGGAGGTGGTCATCGACGTACTACGAACTGAGGGCTTTATTACGACGAATGTAGTAGGCGCCTCCTTTGGGGTGGTTGTGGTTACAGAGGGTGATGATACCTATGAAGTAGCAACTTATCGAAGTGAACAATATGGTGAAGATAGTCATCGACCAGTGGCAGTACAATTTCCTTCTACGTTTTTAGAGGATGTACAGCGGCGAGATTTTACGATCAATGGTCTTGCTCTTACTGAAAGTGGTGAGGTCCGTGATGAAGTAGGCGGTTTACGAGATATTGTGGCACGCCGTTTATGTACCATTGGATCTAGCCAAGAGCGATTTCAAGAAGATGCGTTGCGCATGTTCCGATTATGTCGATTTGCAGGACAATTAGGCTTTTCTATTGATCCTGCCACCTGGGCGGGCATAGAGCCGAACCTATATCGTGTGGAAGGATTATCTTTAGAACGAGTGCGTATAGAAATTGAAAAAATGTTACTTAGTGAGTATGTAGATCTCGCTTTAGATGCGTTGGTGCGCAGTCATTTAAATGAGCAATGTTGCCAACAAACGATAGAGGGTCAGTCTCGACGGATTCCTATATTGCCAGAGCTAACTCATCTAGTGGATTTACCGCAAGCACCAGAGCACCACGTACATGATGGATGGTGCCACACTTTAGCAGTAGTAAAAAGGGTGGCGCCGAATCTAGTATTGCGTTGGGCTGCTTTGCTCCACGATGTAGGGAAAGGTATGGAAGGAGTTCGAGGCTTTCACAATGGGCGCATTACGGATCGTAATCATGATAGGGTGGGTGCCACTATGGCACGAAATATCTTGACCCGTTTAGGCTATGCTAAAGAATTTGTAAATCTTGTGGTATGGCTTGTAGAGCGACATATGCGGTTTCACTTTTATGTGTCCAATGGTTCTGCAGATTTACGTAAATGGTTGCAGAAGGAATCTCATGAAAATTTATTTAGAGAAACCAAGGATCTAGTGGAGGCTGTGGACTATCTAAAAACCCTAGGTGTGGCAGATGTATTAGGAGGAGGCACGAAAGATGCAGAACCTACAGTCCAGTATGGAACACGCATGATGGATATGGCAAAACAGATGCCTGTACACACGAAGGATTTGTGCTATGATCGCACATTGCCCAATTTAGTAGCACCTTATACGAAGGAAGTAATGCAGACTCTCTTACAGAGAGTACAAGCGGGAGATATTCCCAATACACCAGAAGCCTTACATAAGGCAGGAATGGCTAAATACGAACGAGTAAAGAAAAAGGAGTACCATGCATGAAAGTGCAAGCAGCAAGAAAACGATTAAATTTGAATGCCGGTTCGTGGTTCTTAGTTCTATTTTTTATATCATTAGGAATTATATTGCGATATACCTATGTACAGATTGTGGCAAAAGATACCTATTCTGAACGGTTTTCTAATCAATTTTTAACAGATAGAGTTTTACAATCTCCACGGGGAACTATTTTTGACCGCAATGGCAACCCCTTGGCATTGAGTGTAACAGTTAACTCTGTTAGCGCAGACCCAACCATGATGCGAGTAGTAGCTAAAAAAACGCCGGAAGAGGTGGCAGATGTATTGGCACCGTATGTGCGTATTTCCAGAGAAGAAATTATTAAAAAATTAAATGAAGATACAGCCTTTGTCTGGATTGATCGCCTCTTAGATGTGCCGAACTCCAATGGTATAGAAGCAGCCATCAAGGAAGCAAAGTTCAATTTTATTACCTTACATAAAGAGAGCCGTCGCTATTATCCGAATGATACTTTATTAGCGCAGGTCCTTGGATTTGTAGGATTCAATGAAGATGGCAAAGCGGATGCAGAAGGTAAGGCAGGGCTTGAGGCAGCGTTAGATGATGTGATTCGCAGTAATGAGGTAAAAGTCAGCATTTACAACGACACAGCTGGTCGCCCCGTCTTTGAGTCCGTACAATCTCAGTTTTTACCAGATCAAGAAAAATCGGTGAATCTTACCATTGATACAACGGTGCAGTTTATTGCCGAACGGGCCTTAGATAAAGCGATGATAGACACAAAGGCTCGCAGTGCAGCGATGATTATTATGGATCCAAAAACAGGGGAAATCCTTGCGATGGCGAACAAAAATCGAGGCATGGCATCGGACGTAAATAAATTAAAATTTGAAGATTATCGCAATAATGCGGTGGTGAGTATTTATGAACCAGGATCTACGTTCAAACCGATTATTGCCGCCTCCGCACTGGCAGCTGGAAAATGGCAGCTAGATACGGTCTATAATGATACGGGGACCATTATCATTGATGGACATCATATGAAAAACTGGGATGGTAAAGGCAGTGGTAAAGTACGATTGTTAGATATCTTAAAATATTCCATCAATACAGGTATGGCGTACTTGGGTACGACTACAGGTGGAGAGATTTTGACGGATTATGTAAAACGCTTTGGTTTTGGTAAAGCGACAGGGATTGAACTTCCAGCAGAAGGGGATGGTATCCTCTTTGATCCGAAGACGATGAGCAAACTAGATACGGCGACTATGTCCATCGGACAAGGGATTGCGGTGACTCCGTTACAAATGGTACAAGCCTTTGGAGCACTAGCTAATGGCGGTAAAATGATGAAACCTCATATTATTAAATCCATTGTCAATCCAGATGGAACGATTTATAAAGAGGCACAAGATGTGGAGCAAGGTCAACCGATACCTGAAAGTATTGCCAAACAGATTACGGATATTTTAGAGAAAGAAGTCTCCGAAGGTGGCGGTCATAAGGCGTATGTAGAAGGCTACCAATTTGCTGGTAAAACGGGAACGGCGCAAAAACTTGACCCTGAACATGGAGGGTATTTAAATGGTCGTTATATTGCATCTTTCATTGGCTATGGTCCTGTAGAAGATGCGAAGTTTGTAGCCCTAGTCGTTATTGATGATCCAGAAGGGACTTACTATGGTAGTCAAATTGCAGCGCCTGTATTCCAAGATGTCATGACACAGTTGGTGCGGTACTATAAACTTTCACCGACACGAAGCAAGCCTTCGAAGGATGATGCTAAGCAAAGTGCATCTAAGGTATTGTCCGTACAGCGCAATGGAGACGGATCCGTGATTATTCCTAATTTTGCAGGACATACTTATGGAGAAGTGCGCGATTGGGTTCATGAAGCGGGACTTACATTGAAGCCAGATGGTACAGGTTATGCCACATCACAAGATGAGGCAGCAGGAAGTACGATGGAAGCAGGAGGATCTGTGACAGTTCATTTTAGTCGATAAGAGGAGGCAGAGGATATAGATGATCGAATTATTAGGAAAACCTGTGGCACAGGCTCATAAAGCAGTGCTACAAGAGAATATGCAACCTTTGCTAGCGCAAGGGGTTACCATTACATTGGGTATTTTACTTGTCGGTGATGACAGCGCGGCTCATATGTATGCTACATTTATGGAAAAAGTGGCGAAAGGCGCAAACTTTGGTACTAAATTAGTGCAATTGCCTGAAACGGCCACGCAAGAAGAAGTAGAAGCAGTCATCCGAGAATTTAATGAGGATGCTACAATCTATGGAGTGTTGCCATTGATGCCAATGCCAAAGCATATCGATACTGAAGCGGTGATTGGTGTCTTAGATCCAGCGAAGGATATTGACGGGCTTACTACCTATAATATTGGACTAGTGAGCTCTGGAAAAGGTGGGTATGTACCATGCACACCGAAAGCATGTATGGCCATCATCGACCATTATGGCATTGATCTGGCGGGTAAAAAAGTAGTCGTTCTAGGACGTAGCCAAGTGGTGGGAAAACCAGTGGCTTTATTAGCCCTAGATCGAAATGCAACAGTGACAATTTGTCATTCTAAAACGCAAAATTTGGAAGCTGAACTAGTCCAAGCAGATGTGGTCATTGCGGCAGTAGGAAAAGCCCATATGGTCCATGGATCCATGTTGAAACCAGGCTGTGTTGTCATCGATGTAGGAATCAATGACCTAGAAGGACAGACCGTAGGTGATGTAGATTTCGAGTCTGCCAAAACAGTGGTGTCTGCTATCACACCGGTACCTGGTGGTGTAGGCTCTGTGACTACGACTATGATGTTAGAAGGATTATACGAGGCGTATCATGCACGAAATGGCCATCGCTGAGGGAATTGTAGATGTGGCCTTGGACACGCTGAAAGCAAACCAAGGTAGTGTGATCCACGCGATTCAAGTACAGATTGGCGTCCTGTCTGGCGTGGAACCGGATGCGTTGCATTTTTGCTTTGATGCAGTCACGCAGGGAACACCAGCAGAAGGAGCCACATTAGAGGTAGAGACCATACCTATGAAAGGTCGCTGTATGGATTGTGACCAAGAGTTTTCAATACAAGATTACCGCCATGTGTGCCCACATTGTCATAGCTTTGCTGTGGAAGAATTACAAGGTAGGGAACTACGAGTGGCGTCTATTGATATGGATTAGAGGAGTTCTATGGAAGTACAAGTAATGACAAATGTATTGGCAAAAAATGATGCCATTGCAGAAACACTACAACAACAATTTCGAGATAAACAAATTATGGTCATGAACTTACTGGGGTCTCCAGGGGCAGGTAAAACGTCTTTGTTGGAAGCTACCTTGCAAGAGTTATCCAAGGAGTATCGCATTGCCGTGATTGAAGGTGACCTGTTTACCGATAAAGATGCGGACCGCATTCATGCTACGGGAGTACCAGTCATTCAAATTAACACGGTTGGTGGCTGTCATTTAGATGCCAATATGATTCGTGAAGCCATCGCTGAGTTAGATTTGGATGCCTTAGATGTCATTATCATTGAAAATGTAGGGAACTTAGTATGCCCAGCAGAATTTTTCATCGGTGAAGATATGAAGGTGACAGTCCTTTCCATTACAGAAGGTGAAGATAAACCACTCAAATATCCGTTAATATTCAAAGAATCTGCAGCGGTCTTATTGAATAAGGTAGATTTATTGCCATATGTGCCATTCAAAATGGATGAGGCTATCCGAGATATTAACTCTTTGCAACCAGGAGTGCCTATCTTTCAGGTGAGCTGTACGCAGGCAGAAGGGCTTTCACCATGGATTACTTGGGTGAAAGAAAAATTAGAGGAGCGACGTAATCATGAAGACTAATTGGAAAGCTGCCTTAGGGGCTATGATAATAGCAGGAATAGTAGTGTTACAGCCACAGGCTGTACTGGGTCATGAGGTATCTATCAATACCAGTGCTGACACTACACGGATATCAGAAGAGTTGGCGCTTAGAAAATTTATAAAAGAGAAGAAAGCTTCCTTTCAGGAAGGCGAAGCAGAACAACTTGATCTAGTGGGAACTGCATTTACAGCTAAACGAGTGCCCCCTCTTGTGATTACAGATGAATTTGTGAAAGCTCTTGCAGGGGAAGCAAAAACTCGTGTAGAGGGGAAACAACATGAACCGTGGGTATTTCCAGATGTGGATGTACTGAAAGAAAAGCTAGAGGCTATAGGTAAACAAAAAGCTGCTGAAACACATGCTGGTGATATGTTGGATGTAGATTCCGCTGTGGAAAGTACGCTAGAAACAGGTAGCGCTGAGAAAGCTAAGGAAACTAAAGTATCTAAAGATAATAAGACCAATGGTAAAGAGGAACAGAAGGCATCTAGTGAGTCTAACAAGGCGGTAGAAGATACGGAAGATGCAAAAAAGTCTAAAGTTTCTAAAGCTTCTAAAGCTTCTAAATACCCCATTGAGTTATTGTGGACAGATAAGCCTAGTATTTTCTTGCATGAAGATGTTCATGTAGGGGCAACGCGTAGTGAAGTGCTCTTTGCTTGGGGTGCACCGCGAGCTATGTGGCGGGACAATACAGATGGTTCTTTGCTATGGCTATATGAAGGCGTAATTGGTAAAGAAAAAACTATAACAGAAAATAAAAAATCCTCTATTCAAAAAGAGGAGTTTTCACAATTGGTGAAGAATACTTATACTAGTGACTCTTTAGCAGGTTCTAACAGTTCTGTGGGTTATGTATGGCTTTCATTGAAGCAGGGGAAAGTCACGCATTTGGGAATGATTGCGGGTCATGACTGGCCTCGTTTTGCTATACCAGCCACTACATTAGAAACATTTAAGCCTAATACCATGACAGAATCAGATTTCTCTTTGATGGGATACCGATTAGGTGATACCTTTACCAATGATCCAAATCGATCTTGGGAAGAGAGAGGCAAGCTGTATGGTCAGGAATTTTTAGGCTATAAGGATGTAGTAATCGCATATAACAAGGAACACGAAATCACTCGTGTCATGATCAACTCATCGCTTGGTACGACGAAACGCGGCATTTCACTAGGAGATTCTAAATATTTACTGCTCTATCTCTACGGAGTGCCAGATTTTGAAGAACCTGCTAATCATCATGATAGCACCAAAGGTGTTGTGTATGGCTATCGCCATCCAGTACTAGAACATACCTATTTGTTGTTTACATTGGATGATACATTCATTAGAGAAATATTATTATCCAACCAAAAGAAAAGCGAACTTGTTTCGGCTATGTAGCCTGTGGCGTTCGTAACGAAATTATATAACGGGAAGAGCACGGCATACTCCTCACAAACGGTATTTCATAATGTTTGTTCGGAGCACGCCGTGCTCTTCTTGTGTTTGAGTGATTTAGGTAGTTAGGGAACGCCACAAGGCTACTACGCAAAATTGCGTTCCTTAGAGATTTTTGAGCTATTTTGTATGCAGATCATAGCACTTTTAGATTTACTATATAAGTAATGAAAAAGCCTAACGAATAAGGTCTGGTCACCTTAATACGTTAGGCACATTTTCATTTCAAACTTTCTTGAGATGAGCCTAACGCCGATCAAACGTTGATGGCTCTTCTTTTTGTATATTTAGTATACCATATTTTGTTGTGAAATACTACTGTTGTAACGGCAAGCTCTATATAATAAGGGTAAATTTTTTGATATGTCAGTAATAAATGTAATAAAGAACGAACCTATTCCTATCCAAAGTGGTGTTATAATGTATTGTTTGAGAGGTATGACAAAATTTTCTGAAAAAAGTTAAAAAATTTTTTATAAAACACTTGCGTTAGGAATCATAAATGTGGTATTATATCAAAGTAGTCAAGAACAGGACTACGGAGTAGAAAAAAGTTCTTGACAAACTACATAAAGACATATATAATATGTATGTAAATGTGCTGGCGTAGCTCAATCGGTAGAGCAGCTGACTTGTAATCAGCAGGTTGTGGGTTCAATTCCTATCGCCAGCTCCATTTTTTTGGAGGGATTCCCGAGCGGCCAAAGGGAGCAGACTGTAAATCTGCCGTCTTCGACTTCGAAGGTTCGAATCCTTCTCCCTCCACCATTTTCATCGCGGGGTGGAGCAGTTGGTAGCTCGTCGGGCTCATAACCCGAAGGTCGCAGGTTCAAGTCCTGTCCCCGCAACCATGTTAATTCGTTAGTGATTGAATAGTGCTGGTGTAGCTCAGTCGGCAGAGCGTATCCTTGGTAAGGATAAGGTCACCGGTTCAATCCCGGTCACTAGCTCCATATACTTGGCGGCATAGCTCAGTTGGCTAGAGCAATCGGTTCATACCCGGTGTGTCCGCGGTTCAAATCCGTGTGCCGCCACCAATAACCTCACTTAGGTGGGGATTTTTTTATGTCCGAAATATAGTTAATAAAAGGTGGAGATACTCATATAAGAGTATCTCCACCTTTTATTATAGAAATTTTATTAAATCTTTTTTAAAGATAGGGAGGAAAGTGAGCTTATAAGTTGGATTGTTCATCGATATAGCTCCTGGCGACATTAAATACTTCAGCTTTAGAAAGTCGCGTAGTTGAACTTCTAGCTAATGTATCTGCTTCATCAAGTTTTTCTTCTACATCCATGGTCAGTGTGGAATATTGCTCGATGCTCATTAGCACCATGGTACCATATCCATTTTTAGTGAGAAATACAGGTGAGTTTGAGTTGATCACAGTTTCTTCAATTTCAGGAAATTTATTTCGTAAGTCAGAGACTGGGCGAATATGAATCATAATAAACACCTTCTTATTATCATAATTATATCTTTATTTTATCAGAGTATTACAAAAAGATAAACTAGTGTATTAAGATTTATTTTTACTCTTGGCTAGATATACATTGAAATTCATAGTTTGACTTTGTATAATGAGAGTATAGAAAGGTGGTGGCTCTATGGCTAAAGCGATAGATGTGGCGAAATTTTTTATTGAAATAGTTGCTAATAGTCCTAATGAAGATGCGATAACTAATTTACGGTTAAATAAACTGCTGTACTTTGCTCAAGCTGGGAGCGTTTCATCATTAGGTTATACTCTTATTGAAGAAGATTTTGAAGCATGGGATTTAGGCCCGGTTGTTAAATCTGTTTATAAAACCTTTAAAGAATATGGAAGAAATGGGATTGTTAATCAATCATTTGATCGACAAGCGTTGACTAAAGATGAGCAATTATACTTGTTAGATATTCTACGTAAATATAGCACAATGTCTACATCTTCTTTGGTGAATAAATCTCACGAAAAAGGGACCCCTTGGTATGAAGTGTACTATTCTACTGAGGATAAAATTATTCCGAAACATCGAATTACAGAATACTATGGACATATTGAAACTGTTGATAAATTTACATTGCCGTTTACAGAGAAAGACTTCGTTGGGACAAGAGATGAATCTAACCATTTAGTGTTACCACAGGAGTATGACTATGCCGAATAGTTGGGAAGTATAGTGGGCGATTGTAAAGTTTGAAAACTCAGAAGAATCAAAGATACGACCGGTTGTTGTATTAGAGAATCAAGAAGCCTTTATTATTTCATTGAAAGTAACTAGTCATAAGCCGAGGGATACATATCCTGGGGAATATGATTTAATGCGTTGGAGTGATGCAGGGCTAACTAAGCCATCAACGGTTAGGTTGAGTCAACCGTTGCAGTTAATAATAACGGACTTCAAAAACAAAATTGGTGATTTGGATGCAGTGGATATCTACGCGATACAGCAATTGATAGCGTATTATAAATGAAATATATCTAAGCAAGAGAGAAGGTACATATGACAACATGGTTTAATGATTTAAAAGAATTAATTTGGCATCCTAAAAGTAGGGGATTCGATCAAATTGCAGAGCATGGGACGATAAAAAAAGGTTTACTTACCTATTTTGGTTTGGAAGTGGTATTCTGTTTATTGGTGGCTACTTTAGTACTGCCGTTGGTAGGCTTTTTCATGCCTGCCTATTATCGTGAGATTGACGCCTTAGGGTCGGCCATTATCATAGGTTTGGCCATCGTCTTTTTCCTATTTCAAGCGGTGTCCATTTTGTTTAACAGTGCGATTTTCTTCGGCTTATACAAATTGACAACAGGTGAGGCGACTTGGACAGATGTGGTGAAAGGATTCATCTACGGCAAGGTCATCACCAATGTATATGGCGTAGTTTTAGGCTTGCTCTTGTTGCCGTTTTTTGGGACAGGTTTTTTCCTAGCAACATCCTACGGTATGGAACTTATTTGGCTCTTCTTAGGGGCTTTCTTTGCAGTGGCCATCTGGATTTTCTACATGAATCTATCCCTGATGGCTCGTATTATTAAAAGTACCCTAATGAAAGCATTTTTATTATTGCTAGGTACTGGTATTGTGCAAATTATTTTAGAATATATGCTGAGATATTTGTAAGTTATGCGCTAGAATACTATATTGTGCCGCCTATATAGTATGTTCTCGGAATATATGTTGAATTACTTATATAAAATGTAATGAGGAACAGAGGTTAGACTTTCACAGAAATATCCGATAAGTGGAATGAAAGCACCTGTAATTCCTATAAAATAAGTAAAGTGTATTTGTATTTCTCTATTTAATCATATATAATAAAGGTAATTAGTTTTTTTGTAATGAAGGAGGCTATTTTAACAATGGCAAAAGCAAAGTTCGAACGTAATAAACCACACGTTAACATTGGTACTATCGGTCACGTTGACCATGGTAAAACTACTTTAACAGCAGCAATCACTAAAGTTCTTGCTGAAAAAGGTCAAGCTGACTTCCAAGACTACAGCATGATCGACAAAGCTCCAGAAGAACGTGAACGCGGTATCACAATCAACACTGCACACGTAGAGTACGAAACAGACACTCGTCACTATGCACACGTTGACTGCCCAGGCCATGCTGACTATGTTAAAAACATGATCACTGGTGCTGCTCAAATGGACGGCGCTATCCTAGTTGTATCTGCAGCTGACGGCCCTATGCCACAAACTCGTGAGCACATCTTGTTAGCTCGCCAAGTTGGTGTACCAGCTATCGTTGTATTCATGAACAAAAAAGACATGGTTGACGATGAAGAATTATTAGAATTAGTAGAAATGGAAATCCGTGAATTGCTTTCCAGCTATGAATTCCCTGGCGATGACATTCCAGTTGTGGCAGGTTCTGCATTGAAAGCATTAGAAGGCGACGCTACATACGTAGAAGCAATCAACGAATTGATGGCTCGCGTTGACGAATACATCCCAACTCCAGAACGTGACACAGACAAAACATTCTTGATGCCTGTAGAGGACGTGTTCACAATCACTGGTCGTGGTACAGTAGCAACTGGCCGTGTAGAACGTGGTCAAATCAACGTAGGTGACGTAGTAGAAATCGTTGGTCTTCAAGAAGAACCATCCAGCACTACAGTTACAGGTCTTGAAATGTTCCGTAAACTTTTGGAATCTGCAGTAGCAGGTGACAACGTAGGGGCACTTCTTCGCGGTATCGACCGTAAAGACATCGAACGTGGTCAAGTATTGGCTAAACCAGGTTCCATCAAACCTCACACTAAATTCAAAGCAGAAGTATACGTGTTGACAAAAGAAGAAGGTGGCCGTCATACTCCATTCTTCTCCAACTACCGTCCACAATTCTACTTCCGTACAACTGACGTAACTGGCGTTATCAGCTTACCAGAAGGTACAGAAATGTGTATGCCTGGTGATAACATCACTATGAACATCGAGCTTATCACTCCAATCGCTATTGAAGAAGGTTTACGTTTCGCGATTCGCGAAGGTGGACATACAGTAGGCGCTGGTGTTGTTACAGCTATCGAAGCATAATTGAATCGTAGATTCTAAATAGGAAAAGCGACCGCAAGGTCGCTTTTTTGCATTCTAATACTTCTTGTATAGTTGTACAGATTTTGTTGCTATAGACACAGTATAAACACGTATTGTATTGTATAATTAAAATATATGAATTGATAATTTTTATCATATATAATTTGCTGTATATCGTATATAATGTATAGTAGTAATATTAGTGTAAACGATATTTATCCTATTAAATATAAAGTGATAAGGAGGTTTCTATGAGTACAATCACAACAATGCCTGTTTCCATGGAGGGTTGGCAAGAAGAACAACAATCTTGGAATCAAACATCCAAGTTCTTTGTTAATATGCACAAACGTGAGGATCGTGTAGCGCAAGTAGTGGACTTTGTAGCACGATTACAAGAATTAGGGATTCATCCAACAGAAGGAGAAACAGCACTTGATGTAGGCTGTGGTACTGGGGACTATGCCATGGGACTAGCTCGTAATGGGGTAAAACTAACTGGTGTAGACTTATCTACAGGAATGCTAGAAGGGGCAAAACAAATTAGTGAAAAGGAAGGCCTTTCTTTAGATTTATGGCTTGGGCCGTGGTCAGAGGAAGCTCGGCAAGCCTTAGGCTGGGACAAACGATTTGACTTGGTATACAGCATTTTCTGCCCCATCATGTCGGATACGGCTAATCTTCACGCCTTGCACAAAGCTAGTCGCAAACATTGTTTGTGCATCATGTTCGCCGATCGAAAAGATGAATACTTAGATGCCATCTATTCTGAGCGATATGGTGTAAGTGGAAGCCCATGGGAATCCATGTTACAAGATTGCTTGGGCACAGTTAACGAAATCGGAAAGAATGTAAATATTACTTATAAAACGGTAGAAGAAGTAGAAACTTTAACCGTTGATGAAGCAGTCGATTATTTCTGCTTACGTGTGCATCGAAAAGTAGGTGGCGACTTAGAAATGATCAAAGAAGAAATACGTGAATTTTTATCGGAGAAAGCTGTAGATGGTAAATTAGAAAATCACACAACAGATACCATTGCGTGGATTTCATGGCGAGTTTAATCTTCTGCACTTATAATATATAGACTATACTGGGCTACAATAGTATATGCATAATCTATAGGGATATACGTACTTTATTAAAAGTAATATAGTGTGTCAAGTATGCTAGATCTAACGGTATAGATAGGGCATATAAGCATAGACTATTTATATAACGATAAAAGACTGTAAACAATTGGAAATATAATCCTGTGTTTACAGTCTTTTTATGTTGTAAGATACGGTAAGTTGGTAATCGTTGAAATCAGCTTTGTATTATGCTAAGTTGTTGTATACTAAATTTTTTGAGAATCTTGAGATAGAGCGTGGCTACTTTCTACAAATTTACGCAAAGCACCATATCCTTCTTTCTCTAACTCTTCTAAAGGAATAAAGCGTAAGGCCGCGCCGTTGATACAATACCGGAGACCTCCCATGGACTGAGGGCCATCTTCAAAGACATGCCCTAAATGAGCATCTCCAATGCGACTGCGTACTTCGATGCGACGATGTCCTAAACTATCGTCCTCATAGTAACGAATGACATCGCTGTTGATCGGTTGTGCAAAACTAGGCCAACCACAACCAGAGTCGAATTTCTGAGCGGAGATAAAAAGAGGCTCTCCAGAGGTGATATCTACATAAATGCCGGGGCGGAATTCATCTGTATAGGTATGAGAGAAAGGTCGCTCCGTAGCACTATGTTGTGTTACAGCGTATTCTAATTCACTAAGTTCTTTTTGTAATACATCATCTGCTTTGCGTTGGTATTCCTTTTCATCGATTAAAGGCTCGTAAGCCTTGGATACATTAATATGGCAATAGCCATTAGGGTTTTTATCTAAATAGTCTTGATGGTATTCTTCGGCTGGATAAAACGATTGTAAGGGTAACACTTCGATGGCAAAAGGCTTTTGGTAATGGCTGCTAGCACGTTTTAACGTGGACTCGATGATTGCTTTGTCCTCAGAATGTTCGTAATACACACCACTGCGATATTGAATGCCCACGTCGTTACCTTGTTTGTTGATACTAAAAGGATCAATAATACGCAAAAAATATTGTAGTACCTTAGAGAGGGAAATCACAGAGGTGTCATAAGTAACCTTGACAGTTTCTACGTGACCGCTGCCACGGCAAACCTCTTCATAACTAGGATTCGGATGAGCCCCATTGCTGTAGCCTACTTCAGTATCTACAATGCCGGGGATGCGTTGAAAGTAACTTTCCACACCCCAAAAACAACCGCCTCCTAAATAGATGGTATGATTCATAGTATCCCCCTTTTAATGGAATATAATGTATATTGCTGATAATTCATGATATGCTTTATATGTATGTTGCTAGCAAAGATATTGTTATTATATCGAGTATATATCATCAAATTGTTATGATATAGCTAGTCTTAATTATAGCATGTATTCGTATTAGAAATATTGCACGAGTATTGGTAGATTGATGATACGCCGCATATAAGATACATGGTATTATCACAAGTTTTAGTAAGCATAATATTATAAGACATGCCTATAAAGGTGAAAGCCACCTAACTCGTATGGGGACGAGCAGGTGGCTTCTTTGTGATAACTGTAGGTGTGTATGGGAAGTCACCGTTATCACATATGTAAGTAGTTTGAAAGGCTGGAACATATGAGGTTCATAGTTCCTGTCGAATATCTCATCGACGTAGATAGTATATCAAAAAAATAGGAATAAGTAAAATAATAATAAAGTGTTACCACTTATAGGGTGTACCTATTAGACATGTCGGCAATTATCAAGAAGTGATATGAAGATATATAATATACTATATATAAAGTATTTATAAAGAATGGCTATTATTAAAGAGTTTTTAACTATTAGGGGTTATAGTTTTTTTATGAAAGTTTATGAAGAATGCATTTGACATCTATAAGTGAGAACAGTATAATTGAGGCAACAGATAAGATGCCATAGTGAAATTATATGAATTATAGTGCAACTGAGTAACAGGTTATGAAAAAAAATTTTTCATTTAAATTTGGCACATATCAAGGGTATTTTGTTCACGCATATGTCATCTTAATCGTGTAGTATAGTAAGTCAATATGGGTTTCAAACTTTAAGGAAAAGAAGAATCATGAAAAAACGTAATGAAATTGTTCGAACAAATGCAGCACATGCACAAAGTCAACAAAAAGTAAATCGTTTAGCTGCTATGGCTGCTATTTTAGGTGTGACGGCGTTTAGCGTGGCTGGTATGACCACTACATTTGCTGTAGATAATGTGGCAGGTACAGGTGAAGGTACTGCATTTGGCACCAATAGTAAGGCTGTACAAGAAGGGTCTATTGCTGTAGGTAATTTAGCAGTGACTAATGCCAAAGCTGGTGTGGCGATTGGTAAATCTAGCTTAGCCGGTGTCAGTGAATCAGTTATCCCAGAAGCAGATCAAGAAAAGCATACAGCAAATACAGTGGCTATTGGTAGGAATGCCTATGCGTCCTATACTGATACGGTTGTTATTGGTACAAATGCATCCTCGTTACGTGACCATGGTGGCGTGACATTCCAATCGGGTACTGGTGCGATTGCTATCGGTAGAAATGCAAAAAGTGATTATAAAGAATCTGTAGCCATTGGTCCAGAAGCTCGTACGAATTTCACTCAATCCGTAGCTGTAGGTTACCAAGCGGAAACAACAGGTCAACAAGGTGCGGCAACAGCGGTAGGTCCAATTGCAAAAGCCTATGAAATAGGTGCAGCTGCCATTGGTAATATTTCTAGAGCAAGTGGGGCTTACTCTACGGCAGTAGGTACTACATCAGCTACTTATAATCCATTTGCTACAGCAGTAGGTAATAATGCAACTACGCGAGCAGCAAGCGATACGATTGTAGGTACAGAGTCTGGTACTGGGACTAGTGCTGGTCGTGCAGTAGCGGTAGGTTTTGGATCTCATGTAGCAGAAACGTCTGGCGTTGCTGTAGGTGACCGAGCTCGTGCCTTTACAGCAGGTGGAATGGCTATCGGTCGTGCTGCTACGTCTTATGGAGCACAAGCCATTGCAATTGGTAATGGCGGCAAAGCGGACGGCAAAGCTGGGGAAAATGCCTTTGCTACAGGACAAGGTGCGATTGCCTTAGGTACAACAGCTCGTGCTATGGGTACACATGGTTTTGCCTTTGGTAATGACTCTGTAGCAGGTGGTAATGCAGACTTAGCAACCACTGTATCTACAGCGTTGGATACGTATAATACAGCGTATAGTACTTATATTACAGCTCAAGATGCGAAGTTAACAGCAGAAAGCGACAGTAAAGCAACTCAAAAACGTTTGGCTAGTGATGCTCGTGACTTTGGGATTTCTTTATATACATTAACTAATGAAGAAAAGCAATTACTTCAAACATTAGGTGTAGATAATGCAGCTCTACAAGATGAGTTTTTTGGAAAAATAGAGTCCAATAATAACTATGATAGTGCTAAACCAGTTGTAACAGCTCAATTGGCTGCGTTGAAAAAAATAGCGGCACTTGATGAAAATGCAGCTAGTACAACTACAGCGGATGTAACACGTTTGATTAAACGTGCTCAAGATTTGATTGCAGAAAATACAAATGATGAAGCTTTAAAACAAAAAGTAACAGATACAACAGCTGCTGCAACAGCAGAAGAAACTAAGTTAAATACAGCTAAGGCAACATTAGAAGCGGCTTATAAAAGTGCAAAAGAATCTGCGTTAGCTATTGGTACACGCGCTGTGGCAGAAGGTAAAAAATCTATTGCCATCGGTACTGATGCAAATGCAACAAATGAAAATTCTGTAGCCATCGGTACACAAGCTAAATCTACTGCTGACCATGCAGTAGCTATCGGTGTAAAAGCACAAGCTACAGTGGATAATGGTGTTGGTTTAGGTTCCTACTCCGTAGCAGATACAGAAGCGCGTAAAGGCTATGATCTTAACGAAAACCGTATGAATACATATGCTGGTTTACGAGGTAATGCATTAACTGCATCCACAGCAGCTGTGGCTGTAGGTACGCCTCGCATGACTCGTCAAATTAATTATGTAGCAGCAGGTACAGATGATACTGATGCAGTAAACGTAGCGCAACTTCGCTCTGTGAATTTAAAAATCGCTGGTGATACAGTAGATCAAGCTGCACCGACAACTGATGGTACATCTAAAGCTGACGTATTATTAGATAGCCAAACATTAAAAGTAGTATCTGCTAACAAAGCTGTATTGACAACAGATGCTACCAATAACACAATTACAATCACTCCTGTTACAGCTGAACTTGAAAAAGATCCAGCTACAGGTCAAGTAAAACCTAAAGATGAAGCGAAAGGCAATGCCTTAACAACAGCTCAAAACGTAGCTGATATGATCAACAATGCATCTCCAAAAATTGGCAACGGTTTGACTAATAGTGATGGTAAAATCGTAGTACAACCTGCAGATAAATCCATTAGTGTAACAGCAAATGGTGTAAAAGTTAAAACTGACGGCACTACAATCACTGTAGGAGACAAGGGTTTACAAGTTAACACTGGTAATATTACTAATGTAACAGAAGGCGACAAAGCTGGTACTGTATCTGTTCCTGAAGCAGATAAAGGCAAAATTGCTACCATCGGTAATGTAGCAGATGCTATCAACAATGCAGCTTGGAAAGCAACAAGTGATAAAGAAGACTCTGGCGAAGTAGAAGGCACAACAGAAGAAAAAGTTAAAGCTGGTGACAAAGTTACGTTAAAAGCTGGTAATAACTTAAAACTTAAACAAGCTGGTAAAGAGTTCACATATTCCTTACAACCTGAGTTAAAAGGTATCAAATCTATCACTGGTGAAGGTGAAGGTGCTGGTAAAGTATCCTTTGGACCAAATGGTGTTGTTACTGTAGGTGGAGATAACCCTGTAGCAATCGATGGTAAAGATGGTAAAGTAACTGCAGGTGATGTAGTTCTTTCCAAAGATGGCTTAGACAATGGCAATAAAACAATCACTAATGTTAAAGCTGGTGAAAAAGATACTGATGCAGTTAACGTAAAACAATTAAAAGATGAACTCGGTAAATCCACTGTTAAAACAAGCGATGGATTGGAAAAAGATACAGATGGTAACATTAAGGTAAAACCAGCTGATAAATCTATCGAAGTAACAGCTGAAGGCGTGAAAGTTAAACCAGCTGATAAATCCTTAGAAACTACTGAGGAAGGCTTAAAAGTAAAAGCTGATGGCACTACAATCACTGTAGGAGATAAAGGCTTACAAGTTAACACTGGTTCTATTACTAATGTAACAGAAGGCGATAAAGCTGGTACAGTAGCTGTTCCTGAAGAAGCAGATAAAGGCAAAGTTGCTACTATCGGTAATGTAGCAGATGCTATCAACAATGCAGCTTGGAATGCAACAAGTGGTGAAGATGGAACTGGCAAAGCTGAAGGTACAACGAAAGAAGCTGTAAAAGCTGGTGACACTGTAACATTAAAAGCTGGAAACAACTTAAAACTTAAACAAGCTGGTAAAGAGTTCACATATTCTTTAAATCCAGAATTGAAAGATTTAACAAGTGCATCTTTCAAAAATGATGCAGGTGATACAACTGTAATCAATGCAGATGGTATGACTATCACTCCTAAAGCAGCGGATAAAAAACCAGTTTCCTTGACAAAAGATGGCTTGGACAATGGTGGTAATCAAATTAAAAATGTTAAAGCAGGTACAGAAGGTACAGATGGTGTTAACGTAAATCAATTAACTGGCGTTAAAAATGATGTACAAGATCTTAAAGATGAATTAGAGAAACATATTAATTCTTCTGGATTCTCCATTACATCTGATGTTGAAGGTACTGGTAAAAAAGCAAAAGGTAATACTACATCTACTGAAGAAGTTAAAGATGGCAACAAAATAACGCTTAAAGCTGGTAATAATCTTGAAATTAAACAAGATGGTACAAACTTCACATATTCCTTGAATCCAGAGTTGACAGGTATTACTTCTATCGCTGGTAAAGGTGCTGCACCTACTGTTATTACCTTAAAAGAGAGCGGAGATGTAACAATCGGTAAAACAGGTGAAGAAAAACCTGTTACTGTTACTGCTGATAAACATATTACTAATGTTGCAAGCAACTTACCTGAAACTAAAAATAAAGATGATAAAGGTGAAGCTACTAAATCTCAAGCAGCTCCAACAATGGGTACTGGTGAAAATGAGGTTAACCCAAATAACGCAGCTACTGTAGGTGACGTACTAAATGCAGGTTGGAACTTACAAGGTAATGGTACGGCTGTAGATCTTGTAAAACCATATGATACTGTAAACTTCGTAAATGGTGTTGGTACAACAGCTACTGTAAAAAGTGAAGATGGTAAAACATCTACAGTTACATATGATGTAAATTTAGGTAAAGGTCTAGAAGTAGGTAAGGACAACAAAATCACTGTTAAAGCAGATGGAGATACGATCACTGTAAGTGATAAGGGTATTAAAGTAAATCCTACATTTGTAAAACAAATAAAAGATGAAATCGCTAACTCTGCTGTAAAACCTGGTAAAGGTTTAGAAAAAGATAAGGCAGGCAACATCGATGTAAAACCAGCTGATAAATCTATCGAAGTAACAACTGCAGGTGTGAAAGTTAAAGCAGCTGACAAATCTTTAGAAACTACTGATAAAGGTTTAAAAGTAAAAGCTGATGGCACAACAATCACTGTAGGAGATAAAGGTTTACAAGTTAACACTGGCACAATTACTGTCAACGCTAAAGACGGCAAAGATGGAAAAGCAGGTACTGTATCTGTTCCTAAAGCTGATCAAGGCAAAATTGCCACTGTTGGTGATGTAGCGAAGGCTATTAATAATGCAGCATGGCAAGCAAAAGGCGGTCAAACTGGAACTGGCGTTGTCACTGGAAATGATGCAGCACAACCTGTTAAAGCTGGTGATGTTGTTACTTTCAATGCTGGAAATAACTTGAAACTTACTCAAGCTGGCTCTTCCTTCACATATGAACTTAACCCTACATTAACTGGTTTAACTAGTGCTGAATTCAAAGCTGGTGACAATACAACTAAGATTGATGGTAATGGAATTACCTTAACTCCAGCAGGAGCAGGCAAAGGAGCAGTTTCCTTAACAAATGCTGGCTTGAACAATGGTGGTAACAAAATCACTAATGTGGCAGCAGGTACTGACCCTACTGATGCAGTTAATGTAAGCCAATTACGTGATGCAGCAGGCAATATGCAAGCAATTACTAACCAATTACAAGGTCAAGTGAACCGTGTTGGTTCTCAAGCGGCTGCGTTATCCGCATTGAAACCTATCCAATACGATCCATTAGAACCAACTCAAATCATGGCTGGCGTAGGTCACTACCAAGGTCAAAACTCCTTAGCATTAGGTGTGGCACATTATAAAAATGAATCTTTGATGTTCCATGCAGGTGCTGCTATTGGTGGTAACCGTAGCCAAGTGATGGCAAATGCTGGTATTACTTGGAAAGTAGGAGCTAAAGCAGACGAAACAGCTGTAGCTGATGTATACAGACAAGGTCCAATTAGTTCCGCATACGTATTGCAAGATAAAATGGGTGCATTAGAAGCGCAAAACCTTGAACAAAAAGGTGAAATTAACGCATTACGTGAAGAAAACAAATCTCAACGTGCAGAACTTGATGCTGTAAAAGCTCAATTAGCAACAGTATTAAGCCGTTTACAAGGTTAATATAGAATTGTAAACGTAATCTAAGCGTTATATAGAAAAGACTGTAATCGAATGAAAATTATCATTCTGATTACAGTCTTTTTTGTTTACTCCGATAAGATTATGAATTTGGTTGACAAGTCTTCTTTTTTGAATGTATCTAAGTGTAAGCACTTGGTACTGAGAAAGGAGAAAATTATGGCAGCAAGTACAGTAGTGAAAAAAGAATTACATTTGGTCTTTACAGACACATCTAAGGAAGAAGTCAATATTGTGGTAGCTTTTCCTAAAGAAGGTGTTACAAAAACTGAAATTGACACAGTAGGTCAACTGATGGTGGAGAAAGATGTACTTCGTGGTCGTAAAGATCAACGATTGAGTAACTTTCAACATGGTGCATTAGTGACTACAGAGTCCACAGTGGTAGAATAAGGAGGATTAGACTATGACAACAACAATGGTAACCAAATTACAATTACAATTTAAAAAAGGTGAAGGTGCACATAATCTTAAAGTGGCTAATTTTGCCTATGTCAATGAAAGTGCCACGGATGAGGATGTGAAAGCTGTAGGCGATGCATTGGGCAAGCTATATGCCTATCCTTTGGTAGGGGTTGTGCGAAATAATGCCATCGCTTTAGAGGCGTAATATGGAAAAGCTTGAAAAAGCATTAAAAATTATTAGAATTACCCTTTGGGTATTAAAGTGGTTAAAACGATAAGGTAGGATAGGACCTTTAGACAGCTGAGAACCACACCAAGAAGGGTATATGTAAATGATAGTGATAAGACTTAGTACCAAGGATTACCGTAGCCATCCTGCTGATACATAGCAGGATGGCTATTGTTATATATTAGTGTACTGCATGATAAGAAAACCTGAATCTCTTTAAGAGATTCAGGTTTTACTTCTTTTCAATGTTATGTTATTGAACTGTTTCTAAAGCCTCTTTTAGTAAGGCGAGCGCTCGTTTGTATTTCTTATGCATAGCCTGTCGACTCATGCCATAGGTATTAGCAATTTCGCTGATGGATTTGCCTTTTAGCAAGACTTGCCGTAATAGGTTTGCATGCACCGGCTCCATTTCTGATAGAGCTGTGTGCAATGCTAATAGTTCTAAATGATGAATGGCTTCCTCTGCAGTATCATGGCTGGATGGGATAGATACTAGAGGATCTGTTTCATCTTCTTGTGGGGCTAACACCGTTTCATGAGTCCATTGTCGTAGACTCTTTCGATATAGATTCCACTGGGTGAAGCGTATACGAGATTTTACAAATCCAGCAAAAGGGATGTTGCTAGTTATATCATAGGTTTTAATAGCCTGCAAGAAACATTCCCATAAGGCAGATTCTAAATCACTGTCTATGGAACGAAGTTGGCGCACATGCGCGTATTTTGTAATGAGAGGTACGTACCGTTGACATAAGATAACAGTCATATGACAATAACCAGATTGGATGAAGGCTACCAGTTCTTCGTCGGTGTAGGAATCATCTTGGGTGTCAGAGGCTGTCATCAATAATGAGTGTTTAATATAAGAGTGACTCATTGTTTACCTCCTTGTATATAATTTTACCTAACATGATTGTCATGGATGATGTATAAGGGGCGTACTTGCATCATAGTTTCTATAGTATCACAGGCCTGTTGATATATAGCTCATTTGCTGTAAATTGCTATTACAAGTAATGAAAAATGACATCTATATATGTTGATGAAATTATATATCAAAATCCACTCAATAGCAAGTTAATTTTTCTGAAAGTGTGTAAAAGTAACATATTGATATAATAGGATGGATTTCAAGGGCATGTATGACATATAAGCAATATTGGGAAAATATGTATTTATAACTTTCCTTATAGTTTTTTGCTATATATAATAATATGTATCCTGTATAAGGATAAATGTACGTATATTGTTGACATATGATGGACATCCTAGTATACTTAATTCATCGTTAATCGATAGGTTTTACTGGAAAGAGAGGTGGATTGAATGCCTATACGAGTAGTGAAAGGATTACCAGCCATAGGGAAACTTTCAGAAGAGAATATATTCGTCATGGATTCGGAACGAGCAGAGTCACAAGATATTCGACCACTCCACATTGTGGTTGTGAACTTGATGCCACGGAAAGAGACTACGGAAATTCAACTGCTTCGCGCTTTGAGTAATACACCGTTACAAACAAAGGTTACCTTTCTGTACACGGCGTCCTATACAGCGAGTCATACAAGTCAAGAATATTTGGAAACCTTTTATAGAACTTTCGAGGAAATCAAAGATCAATACTTTGATGGTTTGATTATAACAGGCGCTCCGGTAGAGCAAATGCCTTTTGAGGAAGTGAACTACTGGGATGAGCTTTCAGAAATTATGGAATGGAGCAAAACCCATGTATGTTCTACTCTCTATATTTGTTGGGGAGCCCAAGCTGGGATTTATAAGCACTTCGGCATCCACAAGGAAGATTTGCCTACCAAGTTATTCGGTGTATATGAACAGGAAGTGCAGAACAGTAAGCCCATGCTTATGCGTGGCCTAGATGAACTCTTCTATATGCCTCATTCACGGCATACGACGGTGAGTGAAAGTGAAATCAACGCTCACCCTCAGTTAGAAGTACTAGCCCGCGCGGATAAGACAGGTGTTGGTATTGCCCGGTCCTATGATAATAAACATGTGTTTATCTTTGGACATCCAGAATATGATCGAGATACTTTATACCAAGAGTATGATAGGGATAGAAAGTTAGGATTAGAGATTGAAATTCCAGAAAATTATTTCCCTAATGATGATCCGACGAAAGAGCCCATCATTCGATGGCGATCTGCATCGACCATACTCTATTCAAACTGGTTAAACTATTATGTGTACCAAGAAACACCGTATGAGGTCAGTGAATTACAATCGAGACCGATTGAAGAAGCATATATACAAGACTGGGTCATTTAATCCTAGTCAATACATAGTAAAGATTTAAGAATGATGAGGAGTTTAACATGAGCAATTACAAATTTGAAACATTACAATTACATGCAGGTCATACAGTAGACGCAACAGGTTCCCGTGCGGTGCCAATTTATCAAACAACATCGTATGTATTTAAAGATGCAGAACAAGCAGCAGGACGTTTTGCTTTAACTGATGCAGGTCCTATCTACACTCGTTTAGGTAACCCTACACAAGACGTATTGGAAGGCCGTGTAGCCGCTTTAGAAGGTGGTGCTGGTGCCATCGCCGTAGCCTCTGGTTCTGCAGCGATTGCCTATGCTATCCAAAACGTAGCATCTGCTGGGGACAATATTGTGGCAGCGTCCACATTATACGGTGGTACGTATAACTTATTCAGCGCTACATTGCCACGTTTCGGTATCACTACAAAATTTGTGAACCCAGATAATTTAGAAGAGTTCAAAGCAGCTATCGATGATAATACAAAAGCTGTATATGTAGAATCCGTTGGTAACCCAGGAGCTAACTTGGTAGATTTAGAAGCGATTGCTGAGATTGCTCACGCTCATGGTATCATCGTCATTGTGGATAATACATTCGGTACTCCATATTTGTTCCGTCCATTTGAATACGGTGCAGACGTAGTAGTTCACTCCGCTACTAAATACCTAGGAGGACATGGTACAACTATCGCGGGTGTCATCGTGGAAAGTGGCAAGTTCGACTACAAAGCAAGCGACCGTTATCCTGGATTCGTAGAAGGCGACGTACATTACAATGGTTTAGTATACGGCGATCTTCCAATTCCTTTCACTGTAAAAGTACGTGCTCAATTATTGCGTGACACTGGGGCAGCCATTACTCCTCTAGCAGCATGGTTGATTATTCAAGGTATTGAAACATTGTCCTTGCGTGTAGAACGCCATGTAGAAAACACTCGTAAAGTAGTTGATTTCTTGGTAAACCATCCAAAAATTGCTTATGTAAATTATCCTGAATTACCAAACAGCCCATACAAAGCATTGGCTGACAAATATTTCCCAAATGGTGTTGGCGCAGTGTTCACATTTGGCGTAAAAGGTGGTAAAGAAGAAGGTATCAAATTCGTTGATGCTCTTGAAATCTTCTCTAACCTTGCAAACGTGGCGGATGCTAAATCCTTGGTTATCCATCCAGCAAGTACAACACATGCCCAATTGAGCCCTGAGGAACAATTGACAGCAGGTGTAAAACCAGAACAATTACGTGTATCCATCGGTATTGAAAATGTAGAGGATATCATTGCTGACTTAGCACAAGCATTGGATAAACTGTAAGATATAGCAACTCTATAGTAGTATATAAGGGAACTCACAATAGTGGGTTCTCTTTTTAGCTATGGTATACTAGGTATGTAGTTGGTACATATACAATAACACGACAAAAACTATTGGGGTCTATATAGATATTGAGATGAGGTCAACGTTAGATGAGTATAAAACTTGACATAGGATGTATAGAGGTGCAGATAAGAAAGGAAATCAACGAATGAAAAGCAAACTAGTTGGAAACATATGGTGGAAAGCTGTAATATGTGGGATGGCGATGGCCACTTTCACAGGTGTTGTAGGTATGGCAGAAGATATAGAGGCAAAACCTAAGGTTGCATTCATAGAACAGCAAGGAATGCCAGTAGATATGCCAGCAGGTATGCCCGTTCCTGTAGGGGATCACTATACAGACAGTAGTCTACTTGCAAAAGGTGAGGAAACAGAAAATATACCGAACCATACGTATATTAGTAGTCGGAAAGGGCATTTTCGTTTTGCCATTCCTTGGGATGTACAAAGTCTTACTTGGATTGATAAGGTTGTACCTACAGACAGTGGGCATGTAGTAGGGGTTCTGTTGCAACTAGACAAAGATGTGATTGTGATGGTTACACGTAGAGATAATGTGCCGCCGAAAGGAGTATCTCAAGAACAGTGGAATACTACTTGGTATGACCAACCTATCCAAGGTATGACAGATGCGGAGTACATGGAGATTTGGCGTCAAAAAAATCCACATACCTTTAAAAAGCACACAGTATCTGAAGGAGGCCTTCTATCTCGAGAAGATATGACAGCGGTTCGCTGGGATCGATTTGAACAGCCTACACAGGATGGACCCTATGTAAGGTTCACCATCGATATGATTATGAAAGAGGATCTTACGCATCGATACTTGATGGAGGTAGAATATGATGATATTCATAGATATGATTTGCAGACCTTGTTGCACTTATTAGATGATTTTGTGTATATGGGAAATGATGAAAGTAAAGAAATAACATCTTCTCATCGATTAAGTAAAGATCCATCTAGCATGCATGATATAGGACAAATACCCAAAGAACTTGTTTCAGGAAATTCTATGTCAGTTTCAGATGTAACTATCCTTGAAGGCCTATACCATGAAGAATTAGTACAAGACAAGCCATCGAAGCGTATACAGAAAGAAATACGAATTACCGATGAAGGGATTACCTCTCAATCCACTTGGGATGATAACATTATAACTGAGGCTAGGATTCTCCGGTCTGGACAGATAGGACTAGAGAGAAAGTAAAAAGTTGGTGTCATTTTTGATAGAGATTGAATATGATGATATTCATAGATATGATCTGCAGACTTTGTTGCACTTATTAGATAATTTTGTGTATACAGGGACTGATGAAAGTTGAGGAGCATCCCTCTCATCACTGTAGAACAGCATTTTAGAAAACCATCGTATCAGATATGCTCTTGATTTATGAATTTTGCCTATATATAATGTGAGTAGAGCAGTTCGGTTATATACTTTTGAAATGAGGTGTATAGAGATGGGGACGCATTTACAATCAATGGAATCTATGCCAGAGTATGAAGAGTTTTGTATTTGTTTAGGCAGAAAAATTGCTTGGGTTAGACGTTGTCAGGGACTTTCACAAAAAGAGTTATCTAAACGATGTGGTATTAGTCCAAGTTATTTAGCAAAAATTGAAGGTGCTAAAGGTTCCTTAGGGACATCTGTGCAGGTGTTGTATTTGATCGCCAAGACTTTGCAGGTTGATGTGGCAACTTTGGTGTGTCATGATGAAATCGATTACCAGCGGGTACGGATGTACAAGATTAAGCAACGAGTCATGGGATATGAATCGAATCAGTTGCACTAACTGGATGAAAATTAGTTTGTGTTCATAGATATCTAATTGATAATATAATTATTATCAAAAACTATATTGAGAAGTAATAATTGAGAATATCGGCACCTATAGTTATTTTTTATATATATGGTTGAATAAAAATGATAAAATCTATCAAATAGAGCAATATATAGGTTCAGCGATACAAAAAATGCAACATCAATTGTAAAAATTGGATACAAAAAGTATAGACAAGTATTTGACAAGACTAAAAAAACGTGCAATAATGAGAATGTAAAAAAGGTAAGTACCTTAGTTAAATGATAATCATAAAGTTAGCGAATTTCTATTTTTTTATGGAGGTGTCTCATGCGCGTTATTGGTGATGCATGCATTAAATGTGGTTCTTGTGCTTCTGTTTGTCCAGTAGGAGCAATTTCTGAAGGCGAAGTTAAATACGAAATCAACGATACTTGTATCGATTGCGGTTCTTGCGAATCCGTTTGCCCAGTAGCAACAATCACAGCTGAATAATTTAAGCAAATAACAAACCCCGTAAACATACGTGTTTACGGGGTTTTCTCGTTTTTGATTTACTCTATTACTTGTTTTGCTTGTGTATGATTCTGTCAAAATCAGAAAATACTTTCCAACAGCTATGATGGCGTCTAGGTTGTACAGTTTTACTGTTGAGCTTTGCGTTTTCTGGGCTAAAGCTCCGTGTTTAGTGGTTATTGCAATTTCTGCAATAACCACTGATTCATCTAATTCGTTGGATTCAAAGATATTTTTTAAATGGCGACTGACAGAAGATAAAGATACTCCGAATAACGTCGCCATATCTTTTTGTGTCATCCAAAATGTTTCGTCTTTAAATAGAACATTATATTACATCTTATAAGAGGGGCAAAGTCAAGAAGAAATGGGATAACATTTATATAGAGGCAGAGATATCTAAAGTATTAGGGGTAAAGTGATATTGAAAATCTATTAAATCTATGGGATAATGGAACAAATAAAAAATCGCTGTTGGTTTACTGGCACGACGATAACATATAAACAAACACTTAAGTGTTAAAGCAGTGTTAAAACAAACAGTAAAGTAAGTAGTAAGGTTACATATTATAATTTCATAAGGAGATACGATGGAACGCATTTTTAAACTACAAAATTTGAATTGTGCCAATTGCGCTAGCGTGATTGAAACAAAATTAAATCAACTAGAATCTGTGTCAGCAGCAACTTTCACGCTTGGCACCCAGCAATTGCGCATTACCTCTAGTATAGAAGATACAGATATGTTACGAGATCAAATCCAAGCGGTGTGCGATGCTACGGAAGATGGCGTAGTAGTGGTACCATTTGTGCGTGCACCTAAAAAAGCACAACAAGTAGAGGATGACCATGAGCATAATTCTAGTTTATTGGGGATTATTATAGGCGCTATCGTGATAGTGGTAGCAGAGTTTACTAACTGGGTGCCTGAGCAATATATGATTCCATTGTTGGTGGTAACTTTTGCTATACTAGGATGGCGCATTGTATGGGCAGCAATTAAAAATTTCATGAAAGGTAAATTATTCGATGAAAACTTCTTGATGTCTGTTGCTACTATTGGTGCGTTAATCATCGGTGAATATGTAGAGGCTGTTTGGGTTATGTTGTTCTTCCAAGTAGGGATTTATTTTGAGGAACGTGCTACAGAACGCAGTCGTAATGCGGTCATGGATGCAGTGGATCTTCGTCCAGAAGAAGTACGTTTAATCGTTTGTGATGGTAGCGTGCAGGTGGTGAATCCAGAAGATGTACAAGTCGGGTCTCATATCGAAATTCGTCCTGGTGATCGTATTCCATTGGATGGCCGTATAGTAGAAGGTACTACGCGTATCGATACAGCAGCGGTAACGGGTGAACCAGTTCCAGTGAGCGCTACCGCAGGTACAGAAGTGATGTCTGGGTGCATCAATGTGGATGGGCGTATTGTCTTAGAAGTAACGCATGAATTAAAAGATTCCATGGTCATGCGCATTCTTGATGCTGTGGAACATGCAGCGGCATCGAAACCAAAGATTGATCGTTTCATTACTCGTTTCTCTCGTGTATATACACCAATCGTAGTGGCATTGGCGATTATCGTTGCCGTGGTACCTCCTCTATTCACAGGAGAATGGCAATATTGGATTTATACAGCGTTAACATTCTTAGTAGTATCTTGCCCATGTGCTCTTGTATTGTCTGTGCCTTTGGCATTCTTCTCCGGTATCGGAGCTGGTTCTAAACAAGGTATCTTGTTCAAAGGTGGCAAGGCGATCGAGGCTATGAGTCGCGTGAAAGCGATTGCCTTCGATAAAACAGGTACTATCACAACAGGTACTTTCAACGTACAAACAGTAGAAGTAGCTGGTACTTATACAGATAATGAAGTGTTGCAATATGCAGCGGCTCTAGAAGCTGGTTCTACACACCCGATTGCTATGTCCATTGTAGAAGAAGTACAGCGTAGAGGAGTAGAGTTTAATACGGCCAAGGATGTAAAAGAAATCTCTGGTCATGGTATGGTAGGCATTGTAGAAGGGCATACCGTATTGGTTGGTAATGGTCGTTTATTAGAAACAGAACATGTAACGGCACCAACCATTGAACATGTATATGGTAGTGAAGTGTTCGTAGCTATTGATGGTCAATATGTAGGTCGTATCGTCATTGCCGATGCTGTGAAAGAGGATTCTAAAGAGGCCATCCGTCGCATGAATGGAAAAGGATATCATACAGTGATGCTCACAGGTGATGTGGCATCCAGTGCGAACCATATTGCCCAAGAAGTAGGTATCCAAGGTGTGCGTGCCGAGTTATTACCACAAGATAAACTGGAGGTTGTTCAATCTCTTCGTAATGACTATGGCTCTGTCATGTTCGTAGGTGATGGTATCAATGACGCTCCTGTGTTGACAGGTGCTGATGTAGGCGGTGCCATGGGTAGTGGTGCAGACTCTGCCATCGAAGCAGCAGATGTAGTATACATAAACTCCAACCTAGATTCCGTATGGCGTTCCTTAAGTATTGCAGAACGTACCTTGTCCATTGCATGGCAAAATATTTTCTTCGCTATTGCTGTAAAAATTATTGTTATGGTGGCTGGTGTATTTGGCTTTGCAAATATGTGGGTGGCAGTTTTTGCAGATACAGGGGTATCCATTCTTTGCATCTTTAACTCTGTCCGTATTTTCTACAGTAAATAATATAAGTCCTCCTGCTAGCATGTACGCCCAACTATGTAGCAGGAGGCATTGTGATATCTTCCCCTTCTTGCAGTTATGCAAGACATATATCACTACATAATAACTATACAGCGAAGAGGACTTGGCCATTAGGCTAAGTCCTCTTTGTCGTGTAGGGACATAGTCTACCAACTCATTTTGTCCTATAACCCTGAAATAGAAAGGTTACTACATAATGTAATTTTGTCTACATTTTCGTTGAGCTCATCAAAGCTAAGTTGCCCTTGGTAGGCATGTAATTCATCTAGTATTTTCATTTGGTACTCTACCGTTCCTTTAGTTTATGGTCGGTCAGACATGCATGGTTGGAAGCGAAACCCCATATTCTTACTAAACTGTTCAGCTTTAGGTTGCGGTTGACCCTGGGTACCATGACTTCTTGCTGTCAGCATTACACTTCTTATATTGTCTGTAAGAATACATTGTGGAATACCACGAAGATAACATATTGTTATAAAGATGCGGTTTGAATCCGGATACAGCGATTTTTAGCACTCTAAGTAATAGGGTGCCTTTTTATTATAGAGATAATATGAAAATAGGATAAAAAAATATAAATGAATATACAATCATATGTTGACAAAATAGAAATTTATAGATATAATAAAAATATGAACAAACACTCAAGTGTTAAAACAGTGTTAAAACAAACTTTAAAACAAGTAGTAAGGTTACATATTATAATTCATAAAGGAGATACGATGGAACGCATTTTTAAACTACAAAATTTGAATTGTGCCAATTGTGCTAGCGTGATTGAAGCAAAATTAAATCAACTAGAATCTGTGTCAGCAGCAACATTTACACTTGGTACGCAGCAATTACGTATTACATCTACTGTAGAAGATATGGATGCTTTGCAAGAACAAATCCAAGCGGTATGTGATGCTACGGAAGATGGTGTAGTAGTGGTACCATTTGTGCGTGCATCTAAAAAAGCACAACAAGCAGAGGATGACCATGAGCATAATTCTAGTTTAGTGGGGATTATTATAGGCGCTATCGTGATGGTAGTAGCAGAGTTTACCAATTGGGTGTCTGAGCAATATATGATTCCATTGATGGTGGTGACTTTTGTTATACTAGGATGGCGCATTGTATGGGCAGCAATTAAGAATGGTATGAAAGGTAAACTGTTCGATGAAAATTTCTTGATGTCCATTGCTACTATTGGTGCGTTAATCATTGGTGAATATGCAGAGGCAGTTGGGGTTATGTTGTTCTTCCAAGTGGGCATTTATTTTGAGGAACGTGCTACAGAACGCAGTCGTAATGCCGTAATGGATGCAGTGGATCTTCGCCCAGAAGAAGTGCGTTTAATCGCTTGTGATGGCAGCGTGCAGGTGGTGAACCCAGAAGATGTACAAGTCGGATCTCATATCGAAATTCGTCCTGGTGATCGTATTCCATTGGATGGTCGTGTTGTAGAAGGGACTACACGTATCGACACAGCAGCGGTAACTGGTGAACCAGTTCCTGTGAGTGCTACGGTAGGCACTGAAGTGATGTCTGGTTGCATCAATGTAGATGGTCGCATTGTCTTAGAAGTAACGCATGAATTAAAAGATTCCATGGTTATGCGTATTCTAGATGCTGTGGAAAATGCAGCAGCATCGAAACCAAAGATTGATCGTTTTATTACTCGTTTTTCTCGTGTATATACGCCAATCGTAGTGGCATTGGCAATTATCGTTGCCGTGGTACCACCTTTATTCACAGGAGAATGGCAATATTGGATTTATACAGCTTTAACATTCTTAGTAGTATCTTGCCCATGCGCTTTAGTATTATCTGTGCCATTGGCATTCTTCTCTGGTATTGGTGCTGGTTCTCGACAAGGTATCTTATTTAAAGGTGGTAAAGCAATCGAGGCTATGAGCCGTGTGAAAGCGATTGCATTTGATAAAACTGGTACTATCACAACAGGTACTTTCAACGTACAAACAGTAGAAGTAGCTAGTGGCTATACAGAAAACGAAGTGTTGCAATATGCAGCAGCCTTAGAAACCGTATCTACACACCCAATTGCGATGTCTATCGTAGAAGAAGTACAACGTAGAGGGGTAGAGTTTACTACGGCCAAGGATGTAAAAGAAATTTCCGGTCACGGCATGGTAGGCACCGTAGAAGGTCATACTGTATTAGTCGGCAATGGTCGTTTGTTGGCGAAAGAAAATATTGCAACGCCATTGATTGATTATGTGTATGGTAGTGAAGTATTCGTAGCTGTTGATGGTCAATACGTAGGCCGTATCATCATCGCTGACGCTTTAAAAGCTGATTCTAAGGAAGCCATTCGTCGCATGAACGGCAAAGGATATCAAACAGTGATGCTTACAGGTGATGTGGCAGCTAGTGCAAAGTATATTGCTCAACAAGTAGGTATCCAAGGAGTACGTGCTGAGTTATTACCACAAGATAAATTAGAAGTGGTACAGTCTCTACGTAATGATCATGGTTCTGTTATGTTCGTAGGTGATGGCATCAACGATGCGCCTGTATTGACAGGTGCTGATGTAGGTGGTGCTATGGGTAGTGGTGCAGATTCTGCCATCGAAGCAGCAGACGTGGTGTACATGAACTCTAACCTAGATTCTGTATGGCGTTCCTTAAGTATTGCGGATCGTACTTTGTCTATTGCATGGCAAAATATTTTCTTCGCTATTGCTGTAAAAATCATCGTTATGGTAGCAGGTGTATTTGGTTTTGCTAATATGTGGGTAGCTATCTTTGCAGATACAGGGGTATCCATTCTTTGTATCTTGAACTCTATCCGTATATTCTACAGCAAATAACATAACGCCTCCTGCTAGCATGTACGCCCAACTATGTAGCAGGAGGTATTGTGATATCTTCCCTACTTGTAGTCATACAAGGCATATATCACTACATAACAACTATACAGCAAAAAGGACTTGGTATTAGGCCAGGTCTTTTTTGTTGTACATGGGTATCGTATTTACTCCTATACATTGATTGAGTGGAAATAGTGAAAGGTTGTTAGTAACTTTCACAAGAAATCATAAAAAAATTGACGAATCGGCCTCGATTGATTAAGATAAAGGGTAGGGTTATTAAGACGTTAAGGAGGTGTCACATGTTAACGGTACACAAACACGTAGAGGGGGAATTATTTACAGATTCCACTGTACAAGATGCTACAAAAGGTTCATGGATAAATTTGGTGAACCCAGACCCCGATGAGTTGGCTATCGTCAATATGATGACACAGATTCCAACGGACGTACTGAAAGCAGCTTTGGATACGGAAGAACGGTCTCACGTAGAAATTGAAGATGAATACATTTTCGTCGTTATTAACATTCCAGTACTGCGTGGTTCTGATGTATATGATGCAGTTCCACTAGGTGTCTTTGTGACAGAAGATTTCTTTATTACCATCTGTTTAGAAGAAGCAGAGGTGCTATATCCGTTCTTGAGCAATCAAATGCCAACCTTCTATACTTTTAAAAAGACAAGATTTCTGTTCCAAATCATGTATCGCACAGCGGTACTATATTTGCGATACTTACAACAAATCGACCGCCGTACGGATGACATTGAAAAAACATTACGACATACGACACGGAATAAAGATTTGTTCCAATTATTGGAATTACAAAAATCCATGACCTATTTTACCTCTGCACTGCGTGGTAATGGTACGGTAATGGAACGGATTTTACGTATTCGTCGTCATGATGATGTGCGATATTTGTTGAAAATCTATGAAGAAGATGAAGATCTATTAGAAGATGTGATCATTGAGAACAAGCAGGCTGTGGAAATGGTTGAAATGTATTCTAATATTTTGATGAATATGATGAATGCCTTTACATCCATTATTTCTAACAATTTAAACTTAGTTATGAAATTATTGGCAGCCATGACAATTATGTTAGCTGTACCAACGGCCATCTTTAGCTTGTGGGGTATCAATGTACCGGTGCCATTTGCTGATATGGAATATGGCTTTGAGTATGTGATTGGTATTGGTATAAGCTTTGCAGCCCTGGCAGGCTATTGGCTTTGGAAAAATGATTTCTTTTAATTGCATAGTAAAATGGAACACACCTAAGGGGGCTCCCTGGGGTGTGTTTTCTTATGTCACGATTCAGGTTAATTATGAAAGTTTCTTATATCTATCTTTAAAAGTCATGAATATTATACAAAATGAATAAAATTACTATATAGATATTTTTCAATTTGTGTAAACGCAATGATTTAAAATGATATAAATCACAGATAAATACCTAGAAATGTACACTTTCAAACAAGCATGCATTCCATGTCTTGCAATATTCACATTAGTCATTTGACTTTTTTGATAAAAGAAATTAACATATTTATGTAATATCTATAATATAGTTGGGCGTAGATATTGACTATGAATACCTTAAATAAGGGAAGAATATTTTGGGGGAGATATTGCTAAAAGTTGTATAGGGTTATGGGCAAGATGGAGCAAGATTGTCTAAACTATAGCCCTTGCTAACTTAATGTAGATCCACCCAAAGGGTGGCTTTTCTTTTTTGGTATGTATTAATTACATCAATGTATGCTCACTAATTTTAAGGGAAGGATGTGGATGATTGAAAACTATACTAAGTAAGGTGTCACAATTGCTAGTCACCTTAATAGGGGTTACATTTCTGACATTTTGCTTGACCTACATTGCTCCTGGGGATCCAGCTTTGATGGTGTTGGAGGCAGGGGACACCATTGTGTCACAGGAAATGATTGATGCTACACGAAAAGAAATGGGCTTAGATCGTCCATTCATGGAACAGTATGTGCGCTGGGTAGCAGGCGCTGTACAAGGTGATTTAGGAACCTCCTATTCAGGGAAAAAACCAGTGACCGACAAATTATTAGAAGGCTTGGGCGGAACAGCCTTATTAGCAGTGTCTGCCTTTACGCTAAATGTTCTTATTTCTATACCCATGGGGATTTATTCGGCGGTAAAAGCGAATAAACTGCCAGACTTTATCATTCGATTCTTTTCTTTTGTGAATGTATCGATGCCAAGTTTCTGGTTGGGTATGATTCTGCTGTACATCTTCGGATTGAAATTGCACTGGGTGCCAATTGCTACATCGGTGATCAGTTTTAAATCTTTGATTTTACCAGCTATCACATTAGCTTTCGTCATGGCTGCAAAATTTACGCGCCAAGTGCGGACTGTGATTATCGAAGAATTGCATCAAGACTATGTGATGGGTGCTAGAGCCCGTGGCATGAGTGAATCTCAAATTTTATGGAAACATGTCTTACCAAATGCTTTATTACCATTGATTACGGTTATGGGTATAGGTATTGGTTGGCTCTTGGCAGGGGCTGCAGTGATTGAAATCGTATTTTCTTGGCCAGGGATGGGGAAAATGGCGGTCTATGCCATTGCCATGCGCGATTATCCACTCATTGAGGGCTTTGTATTGTGGGTGGCCCTTATCTATACAGCTATCAACTTCTTGGTAGACCTGTCCTACTCTATTTTGGATCCACGATTGAAAGCGAGGGGATAGGATGAAAGAATTTATTTTGCAACACAAGCGCTTTTCTTTCTACTCCCTCTTAGTGGCTATTGTAGTTGGAATTGCTATATTTGCTCCCTATATCACACCACATGATGCCTTTCATGCAGATATGTCAAAAGCTTTCTTAAAGCCCTCTGCAGATCATCTGATGGGCACTGATAAATTGGGGCGTGACACGTTCTCCCGTATCATTTACGGTACACAAACTTCCTTGTCCATGACTATCATCCTTGTTATCTTAACAGCCACTGTTGGTACAGTAGTAGGGATTTTGTCTGGTTTCTTTGGAGGTAAAGTAGAACTTGTATTGATGCGCTTTACGGACATTATGTTATCCTTCCCAGGGGTGGTATTGGCCATTGCCATTGCCGGTATCTTGGGTGGTAGTGCTATCAATGCGATCTTAGCTCTTGTTGTGGTGAGCTGGGCGAAATACGCACGATTGATTCGATCTGCGGTAATCAAACTTCGTCATAATGACTTTATTGCGGCAGCTAGAGTGAATGGTACGAAACAATTGACCATTTTATGGCGCCACATTTTACCGAATGTATTGCCTTTGGTTATCATTACAGGGGCAATGGATATCGGGTCTATGATGATGGAAATTGCGGGACTTTCATTCTTGGGATTTGGGGCACAGCCTCCGACGCCAGAATGGGGCTTAATGCTCAATGAGAACCGTCAATATATTTTATCGTCACCAGAATTGATGTTATATCCAGGGATGGCCATTTTCATTGTGGTTACCATCTTCAATTTATGGGGCGATTCGCTACGGGATATCTTAGACCCACGTAGTACAGATTCACATTAATGTGTTAGTTGTAAGTTTTGTAGAAAGGGACTTAACATGAAACAAAGTTGGAAAAAATGGCTTCGTAATGCTACATTTGGTGTTATGGCAGTAGCGGCATTAGGTGTGATTGCAGGTTGCGGTAGCGACAATGCGGCACCAGCTGACAAAAGTGTAGTAAAATTTGGTGTTACAAACTTCGCAGATACATTGGAGCCAACACAAAATTACTTCGGTTGGGTAGTTATGCGTTACGGTATTGGCGAAACATTAGCTAAATTCGACGAAAAAATGAATGCGCAACCTTGGTTGGCGGAAAGCTGGTCTGTATCTAATGATAAATTGACTTGGACTTTCAAAATTAGCGACAAAGCGAAATTCTCCAATGGCAATAAAGTAACTGCTGAAGCGGTAAAAGAATCCATTGAGCGTGCTTTCGAGAAAAATAAACGTGCTGCTACATTCTTCAAATACACAGATATCAAAGCAGAAGGTCAGAATTTGATCATCACCACAGATAAACCGTATCCAAATGTGCCTGGTTTCTTGGCTGACCCATTATTCATTATCGTAGATGTGTCTGCTGAAAAAGCTGGTCGTGACTTTGCAAAAGAAGGTCCTATCGGTACTGGCCCGTACAAAGTGAAATCTTTTACTAAAGAAAAAGCAGTTGTAGAAGCAAATGAAAATTACTGGGATGGCGAAGTTCCATTCAAAACAGTAGAAATTCCATCTATCGATGATCCTACAACTCGTGCGTTGGCATTACAAAATGGTGACGTAGACTTAGCAGTTAATATCGGCGCTGGTGACCTTGAAACATTGCGTAATGACAGCAAATTCAAAGTAGATGAAATCGCTTCTTTGCGTACTGTATTAGCTCGTATTAACCAAAAAGGTGTATTAGGTGACGAAAAAGTTCGTGCTGCCTTCATCAGCGGTACGGATCGTAAATCCTACAACGAAGTATTGTTAAAAGGTACTTTCATTCCTGGTAAAGCACCAATTCCACCAAGCTTGGATTATGGTTTTGATAGTTTGAAAGACCCTAATGCATACAATCCTGATCGTTCCAAACAATTGTTGGCAGAAGCTGGCTGGAAAGATACTGATGGAGACGGTTACGTAGATAAAGACGGTAAAAACTTAGAAGTGCGCTTCGTAGTATACAACAGCCGTCAAGAGCTTCCAATCTATGCAGAAGCTGTTCAATCTGACATGAAAAAAATCGGTATTAAAGTAAACATCGAAACTGTTGACTATAACTTAATGGATAAAATGGGTATTGATGGCGATTATGACTTATTGATCTCCAACATCGTAACAGCGAACACTGGTGACCCAGAAATCTTCTTGAAATGGTACTGGAAAACTAACTTGAATGGTGATAACCCACAAAATGGTTCTGGTTACAGCAATCCTAAATTCGATGCAATCATGGATCAATTAGCTGTTGAATTCGATAAATCTAAACGTCAAAGCTTAATTATCGAAGCACAACAAATCTTATTGAATGATGGTGCAGCATTGTTCTTAGGTTACCCTAAAACAAATCTTGTTAATAACAAATGGTTAACAAATGTAGTGATGTATCCAACAGACTACTACTGGTTGACTAAAGATATTAAACCAGCAAAATAATCCTTTGCAGATGTCCGCAACAATTGGGAGGCAGGTTTGCCTCCCCTTGTTGTATGTAGCAGTCGCTTTCAGTAGCATTGGTAAGAAATATACAGAAGGGATATATATGTTACTTAGTATTAAAAATTTAGCAGTTACCTATGGAAATAATCCGAATCCTACGATTGCAGGAGTTAACCTAGACCTAGCAGAAGGGGAGATTGTTTCCATTGTAGGGGAGTCCGGCAGTGGTAAGACTACGGTCATCCGTGCACTGTTAGGTGTATTGCCAAATACAGGTCGTGTGTCTGAAGGAAGCATCACCTTTGATGGACAAGACTTATTAGGGTTTTCCACAAAGGATTGGTTGGATTTGCGAGGCAATCATATTGCTATGATTTTCCAAGATAGTGGCAATATGATGAATCCAATTCAAACAATCGGGAAGCAATTTGTAGAGTTCATTCAATTACATAGCACTATGTCTAAACAAGAGGCAGAGGCAAAAGCTATCGAAATGTTGGCGCTCACCAATTTGCCACATCCTGAAGCAATTATGAAGTCTTATCCCTTTGAACTCAGTGGCGGTATGCGTCAACGGGTAGGTATTGCCATGGCAATTACATTCTCTCCTAAACTATTGCTAGGTGATGAACCGACATCGGCCCTAGATGTAACGACGCAAGCACAAATTGTAGAAGAATTATTACGTATTAATCGTGAGAATAAAACATCGATGATTATTGTAACTCATAATATCGGTGTGGCGGCTCATATGTCTGATAAAATTGTGGTTATGAAGCAAGGGGCTGTGGTGGAATATGGAACAGCTGAGGAAGTGATTCGTAATCCACAAGCGGAGTATACGAAACAATTACTCAATGCAGTGCCAGAAATCGGAGGGAAACGCTATGTCTGATATTATTATGCAAATTCAAGATATTGTGAAAGAATTCCCTTTAGCTGACGGTTCTACTTTGCGTGCTTGTAATGGAATCTCCATCGATGTAGAACGGGGAGAAACCTTAGCCATTGTAGGTGAGTCTGGGTGCGGTAAGTCTACCTTGGTGAAGACTATTATGAATATGCATGCGCCTACATCTGGCTCTGTTATTTTCCGAGGTAAAGATATTACGAAATTAACAGGTGAAGAAAAACGCCAAAATTATCGTCATATTCAAATGGTATTCCAAGATCCAACAGCCGCTTTCAATCCGAAGATGAAAGTGCGTGACATCATTTGTGAACCATTGCGTAACTTTGATCTTATTAGCAAAGCAGATGTAGATGCGAAAGCTAGAGAATTGTTAAAAATGGTAGATTTACCAGAAGATTTTGCAGACCGATATCCGAATAATATGAGTGGCGGGCAACGGCAACGTGTGGCTATTGCTAGAGCCTTAGCATTAGAACCAGAAATTATCGTTTGCGATGAAGCCACGAGTGCTCTAGATGTATCTGTACAAGATACAATCATCGAGCTATTGGTACGGTTACAAAAAGAAAAAGGCATTACCTACCTATTTATTTGCCATGATTTGGCATTAGTCCATTTATTCTGCCACAAAGTTGTGGTCATGTATAAAGGGGAAGTGGTAGAACGCCTGAATGGAGATGCCTTAGCAGAGGCGCAGCATCCGTATACAAAACAATTATTAAGTGCGGTTTATAATTTAGAGCGCTAATCTATGGCTAACATTATTTTTCATTAGATGAATAGATTGTTTTGTAATATAACATAAATTGTATGAATAAGATATATTTGTGTTATATGAACATACTTTGATATAATAAACGTATCAAATGGTGTATGAAAATGTTTCAAGAGGAACACCTAGGTGTTCCTCTTTTTT